>CANQBA010000045.1 GCA_947589545.1 uncultured Oscillospiraceae bacterium
TGACAGATAACACTTACAAAATTCCTGTCAAATCTTATTATACGAGGAGGGATAAAGATGGACAATCTTATCAACGAGCTTTATTACGGCAATATCTGCCCGGTTGAGCAAATGGGCCGGCCAACGCCGGAAGAAAGGGAAATACTGAAGCGAATACATGAAAATGAGGAGAAGCTACGGGCGACTCTCGATGAGCAGGAGAAATCTATCCTTGATGCGATAAAGGACGACAGTCTTGATGCGGCGAGCTCGATGGGCGAAAGGCGGTTCCGAGAAGCGTTTAGCTTGGGGGCGAGGCTGATAATGGAGATAATGCAGGATGGACGGTCAACGGCCACATCATTACAATAGGACTACAAAACGTCCAGATATTTTGTCAAAAGCCCTCCCATTTTCTGATTATCTATGGTATAATGGAGAAAAACGTTGCTGGGAGTAGATTATGACCGATTTGGAGTATTTAAAACAGTTTCGTGAGATTAAAGAAATCGCTGATATTATCGGCGACATTGAAAAACTTGATTCTCTGATGGAGCAAAACGAGTGGGATTCTGTAAGTCAATTGCTTTATGTAATTTCTGCAAAACACCCTGCTGAAAAGGTAGTATACAATTCCGCAAATCCGCTGCCGCCACTTTCAATCCAGCAGTCCGCCTCAAGCTGTCGTCAATTTCTGATCGCTCTTGGGAAAGCAAAGATCACCGCAGAAGGTTTAAAACATATGGGAGGAAGCCAAAATGTCCACTAACATTTCCAAACAGCGGCGGGACGAGCTTGTGTGGAAGATTCGGGAGATTCGGAGGTTCATCTCCGCCGCGCCGCAGGATGAGAATACGGGAAATTTGCTGGCTTACCTCTCTGAGCTTGAAAAGGACGTGAATGGGAAGAAATACGGCCTTGTGTTTGAGGAGCACCGGGAGGAGATTGACGAGGTGCTGGACACGCACACGCCTGTCCTCACTGAGGACGCCGGCCTCTACGTAGACAACGGTGGGCAGATGAATTTTCTCATCGAGGGGGACAATCTGGCGGCGTTGAAGCTGCTGGAGAAAACGCACAAGGGAAGAATAGATTTAATTTATATAGATCCACCATACAACACAGGTGCAGCTAACTGGATATATGATAACAACTATGTAGACGGCAATGACTTATTTAAACACAGCAAATGGTTAAGCATGATGAAATCACGGCTTGAAATTGCAAAACGCCTGTTGACGGAAGACGGAGTACTTATTTGCGCAATCGATGAAAATGAAAGTGCTACATTAAGACTATTACTTGATGAAATTTTCGGTGAAGCATACGAATATGACTGCATAACGATCATTCACAATCCGCGCGGGATTCAAGGGAAGAATTTTTCATACACAAACGAATTTGCCTATTTTGTAATTCCGAAAGGCGATAAGATAATTGGAGAACGCCGCCTATCGGAAGACGAGATATATTGGTCCCCGCTCAGGAACTGGGGAGGAGAATCTCTGCGGACAGATGCGAGAAATTGTTTTTATCCTATTTTTGTGAAGGACAATAAAATAATCGGCTTCGGGGACGTTTCACCTTCCGATTATCATCCGAGTAAAAATGAAAATATGCCAGACGGGTCTGTCGCTGTATTTCCAATAGACGCAAACGGCACAGAACGAAAATGGAGATACGCTCGCCATACAGTCGAGAAAATTATAAATTTCCTTTCAGTGAAGGAAACAAAGGGGTGCTACGATATAGTATTGGGCAAGACTTTCGGAACCTATAAAACCGTCTGGTCTGACCCACGATATGATGCCAATGGTTATGGCAAACAGTTACTTAATTCAATTATACCTGATTGCATGTTTGATTTTCCAAAATCGCTGTGGAATGTCTACGATTGTCTTTTCTCAGTGGTTGCCAAACGCTCCGGGGCAATTATTCTCGATTTCTTCGCCGGAAGTGGCACGACCGGCCATGCGGTTTTAAAGCTAAACTCCGAGGACGGGGGCAATCGCCGCTTCATTCTCTGCACCAACAATGAAAATAACATCTGCCGTGATGTCACCTATGAGCGAATCAAGCGTGTCATCGCCAACGAGGACTACGCCGCCTCCCTCAAGTATTTCAAAATCGAATATGTTCCCATTACCGAGAGGATGTACTATGAGTACGCCGACGAGCTTCTGGGGCATATCCGGGAGCTGGTGGAGTTGGAAAACGGCGTCAACTTCACGGGAAATGACAAAATCGCCATCGTCCTTACTGATGATGAACTCGCGGATTTCGTAGAACATCTTGACAGAACTCCGAACTGCCGCAAGCTGTACATGGGTCACGACCTTCTCCCCGACGAGGAGCAACAGGCCGCAATTTTGGAGAGAGGTATCGAAATTAGCATCATCCCGGATTACTATTACAGAGATTTGCAGGAGAGGTAAAATGGAGGATTTTCTTGAGGATAATGCTAACCTGTGGGTTCAAGTCTTTGCGGAGTTTGAAACATTCATTTATGTGTCAATGTTTGAAGCAAATAATGAGATGTTACGAAAAATATTCCTTGAAAGTAAAAGAATACATATCCGAATGTTATACGATTTCTTTTCAAACCACAGAATAAAAGAAGATGACCTGATAAGCTCGGATTTGCTTTCTAGGCCAGTTGACTTGAGCGCAAGCATTTCAGGAAATCTGAGAATTTTAATAAACAAAAGCACAGCGCATCTTACGTTAGCGAGAGGAACGATCAGTGTACCTGATAGTGATTATATTGATGCCATCAAAAGTATTTTCATCTCAATTTGTCACTTTATAAAAGAGATTGATCAGGGTAATGTAAACGAAACGTATAAAGAAGATTTGAATGACAAAAATGTTATGGGCCTTAAATGGACGGTAAAGCGGTTGATTCACCGCTTTACCGACTTAAACCAAATGAGTGAGGTGCTGATAGAATCATGACACTCAAAGAATTTCAGCTCAACGCTGTAAAAGCCCTGTTTGAGGCGATGGACAAGCCGGTGCGGGATATTATTCTGAAAAGTCCCACCGGGAGCGGCAAGACCATCATTCTCACCTACTTCATGCATCAGTACATACAAAGCTGCGCCAAGACCGTCTTTATCTGGCTTACTCCCGGCAAAGGCGATTTGGAGGAGCAGAGCAAGGCCAAGATGGACAAGTATATCCACGCCGCCCAAACAAAGCTTCTGGCCGATGTAATGACCGGGGGCTTTGAGGAGAATGACAGCGTTTTCATCAACTGGGAGAAGCTCACGAAAAAGGGCAACAACGCTCTGAAGGACAGTGAGCGGACAAACTTCATCGAGTACGTGGATCATGCCCTCCGAGACGGCCTTCAGTTTGTGGTGATTGTGGACGAGAGCCATCAGAACAACACGGTCAAGGCGGATGAGATCATTCAGCTCTTTCACACGGACAAAATCATCCGCTGCTCCGCCACGCCCAAAAGCGTAAGCGGTGCTGAGGTAATCGAGATTTCTGAGGAGGATGTCATCGCCTCCGGCCTCATCAAGAAAATTCTCATCATCAACGAGGACTTCCCTCAGCGGGTGGAGACGGGCGACCAGACCGCTTACCTCCTTGAACGGGCCTATGCCAAGCAGCGGGCGCTCCGGGCGGCGTTCCTCGCCATGGGAAAGGACATAAACCCGCTGATCGTTGTGCAGATACCGAATAAGTCTGAGGTCCTGCAGGATCAGGTGGAGCGTTGGTTTGGAGATCAGGGCGTCACCTGTGAAAACAGGCAACTGGCTATTTGGCTTTCCAAGGAGCATGAAAATTTGGAGGGTATCGATAAACTCGACGCCCCGTCTGTCGCTGTCATCATAAAGCAGGCCGTCGCCACCGGCTGGGATTGCCCAAGAGCGCAGATTCTCGTTAAGCTCCGGGACAATATGGACGAGACTTTTGAGATCCAGACCATCGGGCGTATCCGCCGTATGCCGGAGGGTACGCACTACGGAAGCGACCTCTTGGATAGCTGCTATCTCTATACCTTTGACGAGAAGTTCACCGCCGGAGTGCGGATGAGCCTTGGGTATGGAGCACTCAACTCGACTACGCTCTTTCTGAAAAGCGAGTACCGTGATATTACCCTCACCAGCGAACAGCGAACCTATGTGACTCAAACCCGCAGCCCCAAGGCGGCGCTTTTGGCCGTTAGCGAGTATTTTGAACGGGAATTTGGCGTTGGCGGCGATTTGAGCAAAAATGAAATTGCCTTGCGAAAAGCCGGATTCGACTTTTCCGAGGACGTGGTACGCCACACCATATCCAGCGAGACGGTGACGTTGGAGTTTGCGGCCCACGACATGAATACCATCGATGTGACTGAGACATTGAATACCCATAAGCACGGACGCGAATACCACCGAAGGATCGGCCAAATCGGGCTTGAGATCGGCATGGAATACTCCTATATGAACACCATTATCCGTAAGCTGTTCGACAGGAATTTCAAGTACAACAAGAAGGTACTGAACCTGGAGCCTCGGCTGGTCTATTCATTTGTTCTGAACAACGCAGACCGTCTTCGCCGAATCATTCGTGATGCTATGGCGGTGGAGATGGCTCAAACGGAGATCGACTTTAAGAACGTGTCAAAGACGGCTTTCCATATTCCCCGCGCCTGCCAGTTCACCTACGACAGCAGGGCCAAGACACAGGTGGAGATGAGCAAGAACGTCTACCAGGGCTATCTGTCCTCTGCGGAGCCGCGCTCCTCCGCCGAGCGGAAGTTTGAAAAATTCTGCGAGACCGCCGACGGCGTGGAATGGGTCTACAAAAACGGCGACAAGGGCAGCGAATATCTGTCCATCGTATACTCTGACAACTCCGGCAAACTGAAAAACTTCTTCCCCGATTACATCGTCGGTGTGCGTGGAGAGATTTGGATCATCGAAACTAAGGGCGGTTTTGACAGGTCGGGCAACAGTCAGGATATTGACATCTTCACGCCCAAAAAGTTTGAGGTACTTAAGGATCACCTCGCACGCTACGGCCTTAAAGGCGGTATAGTGCGGTATGATAACAAGAGCGAGGAACTCTTTATCTGCCGGGATCATTACGTCGATGATATAAGCGATGATGTTTGGGAGCTGTTAAGTGGTGCGCTTGGGTGAACACAGAACTCTACGCAAAATGCGGCCTGACCGATAAGGAGATAGTGTTTATTGAGGTGGCGGTCAATTTGGCGAAGTATAATTTTTCCTCCAAAAGCGACTTTAGATTGGAGTGTTGTAATGGATAATCTTGAAGGCGACGGCATTAAAGTCAAATCCCATATTCAAATTCCAAAACTGCTTTTAAAACGATTTCAAAGAAATGGGACTTTTGCTATTTATGATGTTGAAAATAAAACTATTTCAAAACGCGGTACCGCCGGTAACGCAAACATTCAATTAGGGTATTATTCAACGCAGTTTGAAGCCACATTAAACGAAGAAATAGAGCGTCCGTTTAGTAAAACACTTTCAATTTTAGAAAAATGGGATTATGAAAATTGTGATTTGTCCATTAAAATGGCGCCCATATGGAATTTTATTTATTCTTTATTTTTGAGAGACCCGATAGTACATGAGCAGGTAAAAAACACATCTTTATGTAGATTGCTCCCAGGAACTCAGCAAAATGACTTTATCGTAGCTGTCGGATTAGAAGCCATAAACGAATTAGATTTGCTTTCTAAATTTAATACCATGACGGTATTAATCAACAAGACAAACACTCCATTTGTATTGCCAATGATGGGGATATATTCTTATAAAAATGATGGGGAAAGCATGATAAACTTACCAATTAACCCCAAAATGGCTATCTGTTTGTTATGCAGAAAAGAAACCGCAATGTCAGGCTTGGAACGCGATGGTATTCCTCCTATTACAACAGAAAGTCCCCAAGTAATAATGCAATTGAATGAATTTGCTTTTGAAGCTCAAGTGAAAAAAGGGCAGGGATTTGTAATTTGCCCAGATTTAGGCGAGTTAAAACGTTTAGTGAACACAATATAATTTCCTTGAACTAATACGGCGGTACAGTATGTTCTCCCAAAAACACCCTACCATCGACATTACCCACAAATCCGTCCCGACCTGGTACGGTGGTACGAAGGTAGTACCCACATCGAAATCCGAGCAGCGCAAGATGAAGGCGGAGATTCTCAAGCGTGACCCGAAGGCGGTTGTTGTTGACAGTAAGGCGAAGGAGAAGGACTTGGACTGGATCGACCGTATCGAGGAATTTGACGCGTTTATGGAGTGAGGCGCTTAGCAAAATATATGTTATTGAGAAAATCGTAATCATTTTTATCAGGTTTGCTTGCTGGGGGTGAAGCTTATGGACGAACAAAACACAGCCGAAAGAGATATGCAACTTGCAGAAGCGGCAGTCAATAATGCTTACTTCGACTATCGCTGGAATACGTTTTGTTATAATCTTATTCATAAGACACGCTTTTCCCTCAATGAGGATGACTTAAAATTTATAAACGAAATAACAAGCCTTCTGATAAAATATTTTACCGTTGAAGCGCCAATAGGATCAGCCTTTTTCCGCGCGAGAATTATTGATGGACATAAATTATCAGTTCAAAAATATCTTGAAGAAAAAGAAATCGGGCAAAGGAAAATAACTGTTTGGAATCCAAGCAAAAGCCTTATCAGAGGATATTCAAGTCTCTCTGACATTGGAATACCGCCGTTGGACAAAGCAATTTCTAACCGAGCCAGTCCAAAAGGGATTCGATACTTATATGTAGCAGACGATATATACACAGCTGTTTCTGAAGTTCGCCCTTCTATTCTGGAAGTTGTGAATGTAGCTGAATTTACAAATGCCTCCCTATTAAAAATAATAAAGATACCTCGAAACAAACAAGAACTAATGGATATGGCGGTACATGACATAGAAATGGAAATGCTTTTTTATTTGCATACAATAGCAAGTAAAATGGCTTTTGAGTTCTCACGTCCAATTCGCCGGGGCGATTCTGATCTCGAATACTTACCAACTCAGTATTTAGTCGATGCAATCAAAGCGAAAGATGCGTCGATTCGCGGAATTGCGTATCCAAGTTTTCAAAGTCACTCTGGAATGAATTACGTTATTTTTTCCCCAGATGATTTAACGCCGTTAGATAAGCCCGAAAGGATAATACGAGTACAAAATGTCACCTACGACTGCTGGAATTTGAATGACTTGGAGGAAAAAATCAATCCCACAAGTGGTAACTATAATCCCGCATTAAATGAAGAAATGGTTTGCAAGATGAAAAAACAGATAGTTAACGAAGCTGACGATACTGAACAAAGGGGCTGATTGGTGGACGCACTGAAAAGCCAAACTTTGCCCACCCTTAACTAAAAAACGTCCGGGAGCTGACCCTGCGTCGGCTCCCGGATTTTTTATGTGGCGGTTATGATCTTCAGTGCTTCCTCCTCGCTCAACTCTCCGGCGAGGTATTGGTCGCGGGCTTTGGTGGCTTTGGCTGTCCAGTCGTAGAGCTCCACGGAGGTCAAGCTCTTGTTGGTGGCCTGGTTGAAATCGCGTGTGCGCTCGTAGCGTTTGTACATGCGTTGGCGGGCGCGGTCAAATTCCTCGATGACCTTGTCGCGACCAGCGTCGTACTTGTGCTTGAGGCGGGGGCCCAAATCCTTGCAGGTCTTCTTGTCACGGATGACGCGGTCACAGTAGAGCGTCTTCCGCTTCGTCTTCGGCACGAAAAATCTGCCGCAGCACCGGCAAATCTCCACGGTGGGTTTGCGCTCGATGAAGTTCAAAAGGAGAAAACAGTAGTAAGACGCGGGCGAGCGGAAGTGGTAGCGGTTGACAAGATGGCCGTCCTTGTTCATCAGCATGGTCTGAACAAACTCCGTCTTGCGAAGCGGGCGGTACTTCTTCTTGAAGTCCAGGGCGACACCGTGGTGGAGGTCGCTGAGTAACTGGACGGTGAGATTTTGAAAGAGGACGATTTCCTGCAACGGAGGAACGACTGCATGAGTCGCCGCGAGAAGATGTTCCAACGTTCCGTTGTTGATGGGGATGGTGTCATCCAGAACGGCTCTCGTCAGCGTCCCCTGAAGCGGGTTGTCACACTCGAAGGTGTATACGAAGTCAGAGAGAGTCTCCATCATGTTCTCAAAGGTGTCGTGGTCGAAGACCTGGCGCTTGTTAAAGTCGGTGAGGATGTAGTTGGACATGGTCGTGATGTAGTTGATGACCTGCACATAAGGCCCGAAGTTGAGTTCGGAAAACTCGATGATCTCCTGCTCAACCGTTGAGTCGGGCAGCCGCGTCTCCACCTTGTCAAACACGGACAGCGGCCCCTCTATCGGGTAGTCGTGGAGCGCGTCCTCTAATTTTCTTCCGCGAAGTTTTAAGTGAATCAATCGCCGCTTCAAAGTCCCATCCGGGAGCAGCGAGACGTACAAACCCAAGTCCTCCAATGGTTCTCACCTCTGTCTAAAAGTGTTAACCCTCTGAAATATTCAAGAACGATTTTTCATTTTGAAATCCTCTGTCCTGATGTAAGATTATACCACAAGCGGGGCAAACTCGCAAGAAAACAAAAGGAGGATGAAAAATGAAAGAGACGACCTACACAAGCTACGACGCCCTGCCACTGTTTCTGAACGCTGAGACGGTGGCGAAGGCGCTGGGGGTGTCCATCTCGTCCGGCTACGAGCTGATGCACGAGGCGGGCTTCCCGGCACTGCGGATCGGGAACCGGTTGATGGTTCCCAAGGAGAAGTTCATCCAATGGGTGGACGAGCGGACGGGAGGTGACAGAAGATGCAGTTGATGCCGGGAGAATTTTTCGAGATGCCCTCCGCGGTGTTCCAGATGGACCTGACATCGGAGGAACTGGCGACCTACGCCTATCTCAGGTGCCGCAAGAACAACCGCACCTACAAGTGCTGGCCCAGCTACAAGACCATTGGCGAGGCCATCGGACGGAGCCGTAAGTCGGTGGCCAAGTACGTCAGCGCCCTTGAGGAGAAGGGCCTCATCAGCACGGAGCCCACGGAGATGATCACGAAGAAGGGCGTGCCGCTGAACGGGAACCTGATGTACACCGTCCTGCCCGTCCGCCCCGCGATAGCGCAGTTCAACCGCCGCCTCATACGCCAAGCGGAGGTCGAGAACGAGCGGCGGCGAGTACAGGCGGTGCTCAATGAGAAGGGAGCGTGAGAGCGTGTGTCGAGGCGTGTGCGCCCCGTGGCTCCGACATGGGGCGCGGACACGGAGAACAGTCAAAGCCCAACGTGCGAAAACCTGCGAGGCGTGGCAAGGCCCTTTTTTCGGGCAAAAAGGCCGTTCGATTATTGGACAAGATAAAGGGCCGCACCGCTTCGCGGCACGGCCCGGCCACAAAGCCCCGCAGGGCGGGGCTTTTCCGGGGAGGAAATCCGCACCGTTTTTCGGGGCATGTGAAAAATTCCGCACCGGTCGGCGATGCGGAAACGCCCAAAGCCTTAGTGCCACGGGACTTTGACCGATTTATTATAGGTACACATGACCGATTTTAGGAGGTATTTTCATGGAAAACAAAAAAGGCTCAACTTACTGGCTCAGGCCGGAAACGATTGCGAAAATGGACAGGCTCATGGCGTCGGATAACTGCCAGAGCCGCAGCGAGTTCGTGGAGAAGTCGGTGGAGTTCTACACCGGGTACCTGGACTGCCTGGACGCCTCAAACTATCTGGGACCGGTTCTCTCCGCAACCATCAAGGGCATCCTGGAGAACAACAATAACCGTCTCCGCTCTCTGCTCTTCAAGTGGGCGGTGGAGCTGAACATGGCCTGCCACACCATCGCAGCTCACTATGGGGTGAGGGAGATGGACAGAAAGGCCCTCCGGGATTTTGCGGAGGACGAAGTCAGAAAGACCTGCGGACAGGTGAGCTTCGATCACGCGCTGGATGTGCAGCGGCGCATCCCCGTGAAGGACAACCAGAAGTGGCCGGGATAATTCTTTGCAGAACGCAAGAAAAAGGTATAGCTATTCCGCGAGGACTGTGGTATGTTGTGTTGCTAACAAGGAGGTGGTACTATGTCCAGCAAACGCCCGGACGGTGACGGTACTGTGCGCAAAAGAGCGGATGGTCGTTGGGAGGGCCGCATTGTCATCGGGCACAAGGCAGACGGGACGCCCATCTACAAATCCGTGTTCGCCAAAACGCAAAAGGAGTTGATGCCGAAGCTTCACACGCTCATCGGCGAGTACCGGGGCGTGGAAGTCACGGACTGCGACATGACGCTGGAGGAATGGGCGGAGAGGTGGATGACTGAGTACGCCGAGCCGACGTTGAGAGCGAGTACCGTTGAAAGATACCGTTCCTACCTCAAGCACCACATCCTCCCCACGCTGGGAGCGAAACATCTGCGGTCCATCACCCGGACAGATGTACAGAAGCTGTACAACTCCCTGGCAAAAAAGAAAAGTCTCGCACGTGGGCGCGAGGACAGAACGCTCTCAGGTACGATGGTCGTCAAGGTCCATATGCTCCTGCATGAGGTCATGGGCTCGGCTGTCAGCGCACGGCTCATCCCGCGCAATCCCACCGAAGGGGCCAAGCTCCCCAAGACCGCTCCGGCGCCCAAGACCATACTGAGTGCAGAACAGCTGAAGCGGTTCATGAGCGCCATAAGGGAGGACGCGGTGTGGCATGACTTCTTCTACACCGCCATAACCACGGGCCTTCGGAAGGGTGAAATGTGCGGGCTCAAGTGGTGTGACCTCGACGAGGGCAGCGGGAAGCTCACAGTGCGCCGCTCCGTCCGCGTCATTGCCGGAGGGGAGCTGGAGGTCGGAGAAACGAAAACGGAGAGAGGGACACGGACCATTCTGCTCCCGCCGGGTACGCTGGACCTGCTGAAAGAGCGGCGAAAATCCGTTATATCAGAATGGATGTTCCCTGATCCCTTCGACCCGGAAAAGCCCATATCCCCCAACGCCGCTTACGGGCGGCTCAAGAAGCTGCTCAATTCCGACGGTCTGCCGGATATGCGCTTCCACGACATACGTCACACCTTCGCCACTCATGCCCTGGCCGGAGGCGTGGACGCGAAAACGCTGTCGGGGATCCTTGGACACGCCAGCGCCTCATTCACACTGGACACCTATACACACGTCACAACGGATATGCAGACGAACGCCGCCGTGATCGTCGGCGGGTTTATGAAGGAGCTTTTCGGAGAGGAGCTGAAGCCATGGCAAGAAAACGCAAGGCCGGTGAGGGGACCCTCCGCCTGAGAAAGGACGGCCGCTGGGAGGGTCGGGTGGTCGTCGGCTACGATGAAAAGGGCCTGCCCAAAACAAGGAACGTCCTGGCAAAGACAAAGACCGAGTGTCTGGAGAAGCTGGACAAGCTGAAAGCGGAATGCGGTGTAGTCGTCCCCCGGGCAAAACCGGATATGAAATTCGGTGACTGGCTGGACCTTTGGTATAAGACCTGGTCCAAGCCGACGATACGGCTCACGACGCAGACCAGCTATGAGGGACAGATATACCTGCACATCATACCGTCCATCGGAGATATACCGCTGAACAGGCTCCAGGCCAGTGACCTGCAACAATTCTACTCCGAGCTTAAAAAGTGTGGCCGTAAGTCGAGAGTCGATTTATACGGTCCCGGCCTTTCGGACCGGATGGTCAGAGCCTGCCACGCCGTCTGCCATATGGCGCTGGAAAAGGCGGTGACGGAGGGGCTGATACCCGCTGATCCCGCCAAAGGCTGTAAGCTGCCTCCTGCAAAGGCGGCAGAGATGCAGGTGCTGACGCCGGAGGAGATGCGGCGCTTCCTCATACAGGCGAAGCAAAACGATTTCTACGAGATCGCTATTCTTGAGCTCGCGACAGGCATGAGGCGTGGCGAGATCAGCGCGCTGAAGTGGTCAGACCTGGACTTTGAAACAGGGGCTCTTCATATCCAGCGACAGGTCATACATCTCCGGGGACAAATCAGCATATCCGCGCCAAAGACGGCAAGCTCAGACAGGACCGTCATACTTCCGAAAGAGGTAGTGGACATCCTCAAGGAGCTGAGGTCACGCACAGATTCTGAGTGGATGTTCCCCTCCCCGGTCAATAAAGATACCCCCCTGGACCCCCAGAGCATATACCACACGATGAAGAAGGTCCTTAAGCGGGCCCAGTGCAAGGATGTGCGATTTCACGATCTCCGCCACACATTCGCCACCACATCCCTGGAGCACGGGATGGACATCAAGACCCTCTCCGCCATCATCGGCCATGTGCGTTCCGCCACCACCATCAATATCTACAGCCACATCACCGACACCATGCAGATTCAGGCGGCAAACAGGATCGAGAAGGCAATCGGGGACGGTGAATCAGCCAAGGCGTATCCGACACCGACCAAAAGTGTTGCCGAGACAGAGCCCCCGCGGCGGTTTACACCCTACATGGGCAAGATCCGCAAGTCCGGTACCGGAGGGATATACCAGATCAACGACCACCTCTACGAGGGCCGCTACACCCCGACCAACGTACAAGGGAAACGAGAGGTGCATACGGTGTACGCGAAGACGAGAGAGGAATGTGAGCAACTCCTGAATGATATGATCCCGTCGGTGCGAGCCAGGATACAGGCGGAAAAGGCGGCCACGGAGAGCAAAACTTACCCAGCCTAATCTAAAAAAGCAAAAACCTAAGGGCCGGACTCCACCAAGGAATCCGGCCCATTTCGGCGATATGGTCTTTCATGTGGTCAGCAGGCGATTTTACCAGCCAGAACAGCAAGCCCCGGCACAACCACCGCTTACTGTCGCAAAGGTTTTCAAAACCCGAAAGTGTCACAGGGCAGAAATGCGTATATGCTTACAAATCGCTTTCGCTCCATAAATCCGGGCATTTCTAAGGCTTTCCACCCCTTTTCCCTCCGAAATCAGCAGCTCGTTACTGCTGTTCCCTCCACTGTTTCCACCCGCATATTTCGTCCAGTGGGTCAAGTTGTGAGTCAGCCCACCTTCCGGGCGGAAAGCGGGCTGGACGATTCGGATAAGCTCGTGAAAAGAGCGTAGAGCGCGCCAATTCAAGGGACTACATAGTAACTCTGAACGGAGGAAAAGTCAAGCTGTCAAGATTTTGGATGCAATAAGCAATAAACTTTTTCCTCTGCCATACGCCTGTCGTGATAAAGGAAAATCAATCTTCGTCATCAATTTTCCTGATTGGCCGCTTCCAACTCCCGGCGCAGGCGCGGGATGTCCTCAGAAACAGTATCCCAAACGATCCGCAGTTCTACACCGGAATATCCGTGGACGATTCGGTTCCGCATCCCGTAAATTTGCCGCCACGGAATTGCCGGGAGAGCCTCCTTTGCGGCATCACTCAGGGAGTTTTTCGCCAGCTCCCCGATTTGCATCAGATTAAACACCGTGGCTTCCACACGCATGGAATTTGCCTCAAAGTCGGAGAGGGAGGCGCAGTCCTTGCAATACCTCAGCACTGCCTCCGCATGTTCCTGAAGCTTGCGCAGTACCCTGCGGTCTTTATCGTCCATAGATCGGCACCCCGCTTTCACGAATCTCGCGCTCGATTCTGGAGCCACTGTCGATTTGCCTGACATCCAACAAATCTACGGGAGTCTCCAGAGATGAGGCCACGTCCTCTAAAAGCCCAAAAAACGCCAGACCGCGCAGACCGCTGTCCACAAGGATGTCCACATCACTGCGCGGCGTCGCGATCCCTTTCGCGTATGAGCCAAAGAGCACGGCCTGTCTGACGCCGTTCCGTTCGAAAATAGGCGTCAGCAGCTCCTTCAGTTCAGGAACAGTGTATACCTTGCTCATGCGAACACTCCTCTCTTCGCAATGATGTCAACGGTTGGCTGCTTGCCTACGATAATAGTATAGCATAAAAGCGTATAAAAAGCAACTCGCGATTGTGACAGTGATGCTATCCAACAAATATTTCTCTGCCGTACACCATCAACTACGGCCCCTCAAATTCTGCGGGGGACCCCCTGCAATTTTTGGGAGGGGAATAGTATTAATAATACGAAGAGCAACAAGTATAAAGCCCTCTCAGATATGGATTTGAAAGTTTCCGTACTGAAATAAACCGCCGCCCTGCCTCAGCTTTCCCTCCCGCGACAGCTCCCGGAACGCCTTTTCGATCCTGTCCACCATGTCAACTGGGACAGAAAGCTCGTGGTGGCCGGGGAGGATGCGGCTGATTTCCAGATCCCGCACCTTCCTGACGGACTGCCAGAACAGCTGCGGATCCGTAGTCGGATAAAAGGCGTCTAGACAGCCCTGATAGATCAGGTCGCCGGAAAACAAATATTTGCGCTCAGGCTCATAAAAGCAGCAATGTCCAGGGGAGTGTCCGGGCGTGTGAATCACCGTAAGTGTCCTGTCGCCCAAGGACAGACAGTCACCGTCATGCAGAAGCTCTTGAGGTGCCCCTTGGAAGATTCGGTAATCATCAAGGACAAAATCCTCCGGGAAATCGCACAGGCGGCAGGTCAAGTTGTGCTTGACAACCTCCAACGGGATGGGGAACTGCTCCGCCAGCCAATCCTTCTCGGCCTCGTGCACGGCGATCCTGTCAAAATATCTGTGCCCGCCGATGTGGTCCCAATGGACGTGGGTCGTGACTACGGTCACCGGGAGGTTCGTGAGGCTGTCAACAACCTCCCTGATATTACCGACGCCCAACCCCGTATCGATCAACACCGCCCTCTCGGTTCCACAGACCAGGTAGCAGTGCGTCTCCTCCCAGTGCTTATACTCGCTAATCGCAAATGTATCGCTGTCGATTGTTTCGACTGTAAACCAAGTGCCCATAAGGAACCGCCCTCACTCAAGCTGCAAGTTGCAGAATCATTGGCCTCCAAGGAAAGTATACCATGTGCGCTTAAAAAAGTCCACGGTAATTCGATCCCACTCAGCATCGTGGCCTCGCTGTTGCCCCGTGTGCGGCTTCAGGGCAGAGGGGAGGACGTATACACCTCCACGAAGCCAAAGCGCCGTGTTGCGGATTTGTGGGGCAGGTGGGAAAGCCAAGGCGGGTTTTGTCAGACAGCCATATAACCGCAGTCACGGCAGTTTTCTCCGGTTTTGACCCTGTTCGAAAATTGGACAGACCGGCTATAAATTGTCAAGTGGAAAGTAGGCCGGGGACGTAAGTTTTGTTATCACGAATAACAGCGTAGATGACCGACACCATCTTCCGGCAGGCGTGGCCGAGGGAGGCCATGTAGGGCTTGCCCTCTGACCGCTTCTTCTGGAAGTACTCCCTGAACATGGGGTCGTGGATAACAGCCGCGCTGGCGGCAAGCCATATGGCGTGGCGTAGATATGGCGAGCCCCGTTTGCTCATCCTGTTGCGAACGCCGTTGTACTCCCCTGACTGGCGCATGGTCGGGTCAATGCCGGCGTAGGCCGCCAGCTTTGCGGAGGAGGGGAAACGGCTGATGTCACCGATCTCGCTGACGATGACCGCTCCCAACGTCGGACCGATCCCAGTGATCGTCATGATGGGCGTATCCAGAGTATCCATGATCTCCGCGATTTTCTCGTCCATTGTGCTGATCTGCTGCTTGAGAAAAACAATGTGCTGGGCATAGAGCTTGATCATCGCGCTGAAAACGTCGCTCACCATGTCGAATCCGAAGGAGCTACGCGCGAGCTCCTGAATCTCCCGCGCCTTCGCCATCCCGAACCTCTTGCGGCTCGGCTTCTGGATAAGCTCACAGAGCTCGTCCGTATCCATGGTGGACAGTTCCTTCGGCGTAGGGCAAGTCTGTAGAATGGCCATGGAGGTGTCACCGAAGAGATCCGTGAAGAGCTTCTCGTACTCAGGGAAGACCTGATCCAGCAGGGCTATGACTTTGCGCTTGACGTCCGCCTGCATAGAGACGATGGCGTGGCGGCCGCGGCAGAGCTCTCGGAGCTCGTAAATGACCTCCCGGTGGAGCGTGGACTCGGAGAAGTGTCCAAAGCGTATGGCCTCCGCGATGAGAACAGCGTCACGAGGGTCGGTCTTGGCCTGCCGGATGTAGAAGCTGCGGATGGAATTCGTCTGTACTGGGTTGATGACCTGGATCTGGTATCCCTCATGCTGCAGACGCGCGAAAAGGGGCAGCCAGTAGTGACCTGTCGACTCCATCGCGAATCGCGTCTCGCCGAGAGGCAGCTTCGCCTTTCGGAGCACGCCAAGGAGGTGGTTGTAGCCGGAGCAGTTGTTGGTGAAGGAGAAGGGCTTAATGACGGTTTCTCCTTCCCCGTCGATGACGGCGGCCTCATGCTTCCTCTTGGCGATGTCGATACCCACGATGTACATGATAAAATTCCTCCAATGAAAGATTTGCGGACATCCTCATGCTGCTGAAGGTCACAACCTGTTGAGAGATCAGAAGAAAGCGACGAATCGCTCCTACATCCGGCTCATAAGCGACATCCCGCAGGGCAGAGGTTCCAGTCTGTGCGCAGTAGACACGACTACAAAGATAGGAGCAGGAAATTCTCTGTCCGCATGAGGTATTATACCATCGCCCGCATAGGGCGTTGATACCGAATTTCAAAATGGTTTGGGGGGAAATCCCCCTGTTTGAAAATATAATAAGATAAAGAGCCGCCATCGTGCGCGACGGCAGCTCGGCCACAAAGCCCCGCAGGGCGGGGCTTTTCTGAGTTACACAACACAGTCGGTTTTGAGGCAGCGGTGCGGTTTAGGCGGTCGGTTAGAACGGATTTGCCAGCGATTCCAAGGAAAAATCCGCAGTCATGAGCGCAGAGGGAAAAGCTCTCCCGTTTGGGAGAGGCAAGCATCGCATTTGTCTGTACACCGGGCGAGCCCGGCGCCCCGCCAAACGCATTTGCGGGCAGAAGCCCGGACCCACTGAGCGAAAAGTTATCCGTTTGTACACAATTTCTCTCTGGCTATTTGGCGAGGGGGAGTAAAAATGGAGAATTAAATTAGCGAACTCTATTACGGCAACATCTGCCCAGTCGAACAGACGGAAGGAGCCACATCGGAGAAAAAGGAAAGAGGATACACGAAAACGAGGAAAAATTGCGTGCAACCCTCGATGAGCAGGAAAACGCCATTCTTGACGCCATAAAGAATGACTGCCTCACCGTATCCAGTTCAATAGACGAGAGACGTTTTCGCGGGGCCTTCCGCTTGGAGTATATGTTTTGCGCCGGGTCATACCCGGTTGTTTTTGCCGTTCATAGACGATATTCCATTCCCGCTTTTAAAGTGGGGAGTTCTTTTTTGCGAATATCTGTGGTATACTATATCCCACAGTCGTAAGACAGCTGCGGCGGAAGACATCCTGAAGGAGATCAAAAATGGCTAACTTTACAAAGAAAGCGATCCAGGAATCCTTTCTGAAATTGCTGACGGAACGGCCCCTGTCCCAAATCACGATCAAGGATATTGTGGCGGATTGCGGCATCAATCGAAACACCTTTTACTACTATTTTGAAGATATGCCAAAACTCATTGAAAGTATTGTGGAGGATGATGCCGCAAAAATCATTCAGTCCTATCCCACGATAGAAAAATTCGAGGACTGTCTGGACGCGGCAATTACGCTGGCGCTGGCAAAAAAGCGCGCGGTACTGCATATTTATCACTCGGCAAACCGGGAAATCTATGAGATGTACTTATGGAAAGTCTGTGATCATACGATCAATGCCTATGTTACCTCCGCCCTGCGCGGAAAAAAGGTTCGGGAAAGCGACCTTTTCATCGTAAAAGAGTATCTGTCCGGCCTTGCCTTCGGCATCTTTTCCAGATGGCTGAAAAACGATATGAACGATGATATTCGGGGTATGCTCTCACGCCTGATGGAGATCAAGAAAGGAATGATCGAAGAGATGATTCTGTGCTGTGTCAATGAGTAAATTCAGACAAATGCCACCGTTTGCCTGAAAATCGGTCATTTTTATGTCCCGTGTCTGATTATCGGACACGGGACTTTTTGCGTCTGTATGCAAATCAAATAAGCCGGATTACAATAGAGACAAACGAGCAAAGGAGGTTTGCTTCTATGAAGATGCGATCTGTAGCACCAATGAAAATCGCGAAAACCGGATACATCGTCATGTCCGTCCTGTTTTGCGCCGCAGGCATTCTTTTTATGGCCGAGCCCGGAATCTCAACGGAAATCATCGGCGTTTGTATCGGCGTCGCAATGATCCTTTTCGGCATTGTCAAGCTGATCGGCTATTTTTCAAAGGATCTATTCCGATTGGCATTCCAGTTCGATCTGGAATTCGGGATATTGATGATCATACTCGGCGTGATCGTCCTTTTTAACCCGAAAAACCTGATGGTATTTATCTGCATTGCTCTTGGGATCTCCATCCTGCTTGACGGTCTTTTTAAAATACGAATTGCCATGGATTCAAAACAGTTTGGCATCAAAAGCTGGTGGCTGATTTTGGCTCTGGCGATTATCGCCGGGGGGACCGGGGTTTTCCTGATTTTTGATTCGGTCATCGGATCACGGGCTCTATCGGTTTTATTGGGACTCACGCTTCTTTTGGAGGGCATTTTGAACCTGTATACGGCGATCAGTACCGTTTTGATCGTCAAAAATCAAGCGCCGGATAGCTTTGAAGTAGAGGCATTTGAGATTGACGGAAAGGAAAGGTGAAAGACATGAAATTTTCAAAAGCGGTGGTAAAATACCGGGTTCCGATTCTGATTCTGACCTTGGTTCTCCTGATTCCTTCGGTTTTGGGGATGACCCATACACGCATTAACTACGATATGCTGACCTATCTGCCGGAGGATATGGAGACCGTTATCGGGCAAAACGAGTTATTAGAGGATTTCGACAAGGGCGCCTTCGCATTCCTCATTGTGGAGGATATGCCGAATAAGGATGTGGCGGCGCTGAAAGAGCAAATCTCTGAGGTCGATCATGTGGACACCGTCCTATGGTACGATTCTGTCGCCGACCTTTCCATCCCCATGGAGTTGCTGCCCGATAAAATCTACAACGAATTTAACACAGAGAATGCCACCATGATGGCCCTCTTTTTCGACAGCTCCACCTCCTCCGATGTCACCATGGATGCGGTACGTCAGATCCGTGGGATTGCCGGAAAACAGTGTTTCCTGTCGGGACTTACAGCTATGGTGGTAGACCTCAAGGACTTGTGCGAACGGGAGGAACCCATCTATGTGGGAATCGCCGTGGCGTTGGCGCTGTTCGTCATGCTGCTTCTGTTGGATAACTGGCTGACGCCGTTTGTCTTTCTTTTGAGCATCGGTATGATGATCCTCATAAACCTTGGGAGCAACTATTTCCTCGGTGAAATTTCCTACATAACAAAGGCGCTTTCCGCCGTTTTGCAGCTGGCCGTGACCATGGATTACTCCATCTTCCTCTGGCACAGCTACAATGAACAGCTGACAAAGCACGACGACCATAAGGAAGCTATGGCGAACGCCATTCGGGAGACGCTGACCTCCATCGTTGGCAGCTCCATCACGACTGTCGCCGGATTTATCGCCCTTTGCTTCATGTCCTTTACCCTCGGCCGCGACCTTGGCATTGTGATGGCGAAAGGCGTTATCCTGGGCGTGATCGGCTGCGTGACCGTGCTGCCGGCTCTGATCCTCGTGCTGGATAAGCCGCTGCAAAAGGCAAAACACAAGTCGCTGATCCCAAATATGCGCCGCTTTGCCAAGGGTACGGTGAAGGCTTTCCCGGTTTTTCTCTGCCTGTTTGTGCTGCTGATCCCGCCCGCCCTTTACGGATACAACCGAACCAACAACGAGACGTACTACAATCTGGCAAAGTCCCTGCCGGATGACATGGAATATGTGATCGCAAACAGCAAGCTGTCGGAGGATTTTGACATTGCCTCGACGCATATGCTCCTTGTTGACAAAAATCTCTCGCCCAAATCCGTCCGAGACATGATGAAGGAAATGGATGAGGTGGACGGGGTCAAATATGTGCTGGGACTGGAATCGGTGATCGGCCCCCGTGTGCCGGAGGAAGTCCTGCCGGAATCGATTACCGGGCTTTTGAAGAGCGACAAATGGGAACTGTTGCTCTTAAACTCCGAATATCCCGTAGCAAGCGACGAGGTCGGCGCGCAGATCGAATCTCTGAAGTCCATCCTGAAAAAATACGATCCCACCGGAATGCTCATCGGAGAAGCGCCCTGCATGAAGGATATGATCGACGTCACCTCTCACGATTTTGAGGTTGTCAATGCGATCTCCATCGTTGCGATCTTTCTCATCATCGCCTTAGTGGAACGCAGTGCTTCTTTACCATTTATTCTGATCTCGGTCATTGAACTGGCTATCTTCATCAACTTGGGATTACCCCATTACCTGGGGCAAAGCCTCCCGTTTATCGCGCCCATTTGCATCAGCACCATCCAGCTTGGCGCGACTGTGGATTACGCCATTTTGATGACGACACGCTATAAGTCCGAGCGAATCCGTGGGCAGGACAAAAAGGAGGCCGTGAGGACGGCGCTGACCACGTCGATCCCATCCATCCTGGTTTCGGGATTCGGATTGTTCGCCGCCACCTTCGGCGTGGCGCTTTACTCAAAAATCGATATGATCAGCTCGATTTGTATGCTGCTTGCCCGTGGCGCTGTCATCAGTATGCTCTGCGTCATTTTGATCCTTCCGGCGCTTCTCTTGCTGCTGGATAAGGTTATTTGCGTGACTACGCTGGGAATGAACAGAAAACACAAAATCGAACAGACTGAACAGGAGGTACTTTTGAAATGAAAAAGTCTTCAACGAAAATCATTGCGCTTTGCCTTTGCACCCTTTTAGCGGTGAGTGGGATTGCCATGACCGCGTTCGCCCAAAACTCCGACGGGAATGGAGCGGATCATCAGGAGAAGCCCGAAACCGTATCCGTATCTGGTGCCGACGATGCTGGCGTATCCAAGGATGAAACCGTTTATGTCCTGGCTGGAGCGGACGGAACCGTTCAGAAAATCATCGTCAGCGATTGGCTCCGCAACTCCCTTGGCAATGCCGCGGTGAGCGACCGATCTGAGCTGACCGATGTAGAAAATGTCAAGGGCGACGAAACCTATACCATGAACGGTGACGGTATGCGTGTATGGGACGCCCAGGGCAATGACATTTACTATCAGGGCAACATCGAAAAAGAACTTCCGGTCGATTTGTCTGTCTCCTACAAGTTGGACGGAAAGCCAATTTCGGCTGACGATCTCGTTGGGAAGAGCGGCAGGGTGACCATCCGCTTTGACTATCAAAACAAGCAGTATGAGACGGTGGAGATTGACGGCAAGCAGGAGAAGATCTATGTCCCGTTTGCCATGCTGACAGGCGTTCTCTTAGATGACGACGTGTTTACAAATGTGGAGGTCACAAACGGAAAACTCATCAATGACGGCAGCCGCACCGTCGTGATTGGGATCGCTTTTCCGGGCCTCCAGGAAAACCTTGGAATCGCCAAAGACAAGCTGGAGATCCCGGACTTCGTGGAGATCACAGCCGACGCCAAGTGCTTCCGGCTCGACATGACGGTGACGCTTGCCACAAACCAGGTGTTCAATGAGTTTGACACGGACAGCTTTGGTTCCGTTTCAGACCTCAGTACCTCCATGGAGGAACTGACAAACGCGATGGATCAGCTGACTGCCGGGGCGGAGAGCCTCAAAAGCGGAGCCGAGAGTCTGGATGCCGGGGCGGCCGAGCTTCAAACCGGCGCGGCGCAACTCAGTGAGGGACTGGACACCCTTGCGTCCAACAACGACACCTTAAACGGCGGAGCCAAACAGGTATTTGACACACTGCTTGCCACAGCAAATACCCAGCTTGCCGCTGCGGGACTGGACGTTCCGGCGTTGACGGTGGAAAACTACGCGCAGGTTTTGAACGGCGTCATTGCGACACTGGATGAGGATGCCGTAACAGAGCAGGCACGCAGTCAGGTGACAGCAGCCGTAGAGGCACGCAGAGACGTGATTGAACAGCAGGTCACGGCGGCTGTTCAGGAGGAAGTGGCCGCACAGGTCACAGCTGCCGTCAGGGAGAAGGTTACAGCGCAGGTTACGCTGGCCGTCAGGAATATGGTGGCGGAACAGGTCATAGAGTCAGCTCTACATATAGATAAAGCGTCTTATGACGCCGCTGTCAGCGCCGGTCAAATCGATCAAGAGATGCAGGAAAAGATCGAGACGGCCATAGAACAGCAGATGCAGTCCGAGCAGATACTCCAGCAGATTCAGACGCAGGTAGAGGGGCAGATGGCAACCCAGTCGATTCAGGATACCATCTCCGTAAAGACCCGTGAGCAAATGCAGAGTGAAGCTATAGCTGAGACGATTGCGGAGCAGACGGAGCTGCAGATCCAGAAGATCGTCTCGGAACAAATGGCCTCCGAAGAGGTGCAGGCACAGATTGCCGCCGCCGGGGAGGGCTTGCAATCCATCGTCGCGCTCAAAGCCTCCCTTGACAGCTACAATACATTTTATCTCGGCCTCAAAAGCTACACGGCCGGTGTGGCCGACGCCGCGGCGGGGGCGGGGACCTTGAAGGCAGGTACGGATGATTTGAAGGACGGTACTTCCCAGCTTTCTGCCGGAGCCTCGGAGCTCTACGATGGAGTGAACGAATTTTATGAAGAGGGTATCCAAAAGCTGGTGGACGCGGTGGACGGTGATCTCAATGGACTTACAACCAGACTCCGCGCGACAATAGATGTGTCTCACCGCTATAAGAGCTTTGCCGGAGCAAGCGAGGACATGGACGGTCAGGTGAAATTCATCTATCGGACGGATGCGGTTGAATAAATCGGTTCCCACAGCAAGCAGGGTGCTGACAAAATCAAGGTTTCTCCATGCTGATCCTACCAATCCTTAACTAAAAAATGTCCAGGAGCCGATTTACGTCGGATCCTGGACATTTTTATACCCCGTTGATAATTTTCGACACCGTTTCCTTACTCATCTCTTCGACAAGTTATTTGTCTCTAAGTGACTTTGCCCGTCCACTCATATTTGTGTATCACACCTATTTTCTGTTCAACCGCTCCCTCAGCTCCCTGAATATCTCCTCCGCTATTGCACTTCTGACCCTGTTCCCCTGGAGCTTTCGGAGCGCCTTGTCCCTCTCCGCAGCCGCCTCGTCCGCCCAGGACTTAAACTCCTCCTGCGTCATAGTGCCCTTCATCAGCCACGCGTAGTATTTCTTGTATGCGCGCTTGCATATCTTCCAGGCGTTCTCTTCCTGGATCTTCTTCTCGAACACCGCCCGCGCGCCCACCTCCCGGCAGATGCGCTCCGTCTCACCGGGCGCAATGCGGTCACAGTAGATGGTCCGGTCACTCTTCTCGTAGAAGTACTACCTCCCACACAGTCGGCACTGGCGCGGCGCGTTGCCGTTGAGAAGTCCCTTCCCCAACTCCGTAAACAGGAAGTCTCTCAGCGAGTCAAAGGTGTACCGCTCCACGAGATAGATGCTGCCGGTGACAGGGTGGTACCCGAAGCTCACCGCGCACCCGGCCGCGCGCTCCGGGAGGTCAGAGCTCCCACCTGCCGTACTGCCGTCGGCGAACGGTGACGTGAAGGACCCGAAGCTTCCCAGGAACTCCTCCAGCTCCTCCCGCAGCGCCCCGTCCTCATCACCGGCCAAAAACGCCGTGGCCGCCATGCCTAACTTGTAAGATCCCTCATCACCGATCCAATACTGACTGCCCGCGACATCCACGGCCAAAGCTGCATCGGTGGAGTTTATGGCCTACAGCTACCTGGTCCGCTGCGCGGGGCAGAGGGATAAATGCTGGCCCAGCATCCACAAGATCGCAGTCAACTGCAACTGCCCAGAGAACACGGCGAGGAAAGCAGTCGCGTCTCTCACCGAGAAGCGGTTCATCCGAAAGACGGCGACCTACGAGGACTGGCAGGGTGGACGGAGCAGGCAGACGAACAGATCCTATTACATCCTCAATCCGCCACCGCTTTGCAGGGCCTTATCCGATCCTGCAAAGGTGTATTCACTCTCCGCTCTTCCCCAGCCACTCCAAAAATTCTCCCTCCGAGATCTCCCCCGCCTCGCAGGCGTCCTTCCTCCTCCTGGCCTCCTCGCCCCAGGCGTAGAAGGCTGACGGCTCTATCTTCCCGGACTTGATCCACGCGAAACGCTTCTTGTACTCCCGGCGGTAGGCCTTGAAGATGTCGTCCTCCCCGCGCCGCTTGGTCCACGCCATGATCGCACCCACCTCCCGACAGGTGCGGCCCTTCTTGTCGCAGACCCGGTCGCAGTACTCCACACCCCCGTGCCCCGTCACCGCGAAATACCGGCCGCAGTTCTTGCAGACCCGCATCCGAACCTCCCGCTTGACGCACTCCCGAACGTGGTAGTCGATGATGTCGTACACTGTCTCCGGCACCAGCACCTCCGCAAAGTCTCCGGAGGGCAGAAGGTCAAACCCAAGCGGGTACGCTCGAAACCGAAACGCCCTCTCTCCGTCCCGCAGATAGTAGTCCGCCATCTTCCGCATGACCGGTCTCTGGTCGCGGTCCGTGTCGAGGACGTTGGCGAACAGCTCCCTGATCTGCTCCTGCATCTGTTTCAGATTCTCCGCCATCCGCAGCAGGGTACTGCGCCGCAAAAGGTTCTCACTGAAGTTCCCCAGCGCCAGTGCCTGACCGATCCGCCACGTCCAGTCTAAGCGAAGGTGTGAAAAATAGATGTGGCGCTCCTCCAGCTCCGCCAATTCAGACAGAGCCTCCTGCGCGAACCGCTTGTCCTGGGTCAAGGTCAGCGACCAGAGCTCGTCAGAAATCTTCTTAAACAAAGGCGCAAGAGTATCCGTATCCAAATCAAGAAAGCCGAGCAGACTGCTGGGGAACGGTGCCTTCCCCTCGTGATACTCCTGGGCGTCCAGATTCTTTATTGACATCCCGTAGAACTCGGTCCCCTCCGCAATATAGGTTCTGAAATCGTAACTGAGCATGAGCGGCGCCTCCTACAAATAGACTGATGAAAATAATAGATTCCATAAGTCTCGACAAAATCCAACACTCGTGTTATACTCACCACGTTAAGACCTATGGACTAATCAGTTTACATCAGTCTATACCCGGGTCAGAATAAAGTCAAGAACTTTTTTGAGCCGAGGGAAAAATCCAGAGAGGATGGTACACATGATACTTGGAGAACGCTTCTACCAAATGAGCAACGCGATATTTTACTATGACCTGACACCGACAAAGTTCATGGTCTACAACTATCTGGTCTGTTCTGCCGGTCAGAAAGGTGTCTGCTGGCCGAGCATAGGCAAGATCGCGGTCAACTGCAACTGCTCGGAGAACACGGCGAGGAAAGCAGTGACCTCGCTCGTCAGGAAGAAGTTCGTTCGGAAGGTGGCGACATACGAAGACTGGCAGGATGGCCGGAGCAGGCAGACGAACAACACCTACTACATCCTCAACCTCCCGCCGGTGCAAAGCGCCTCCGCGCCAGACACCGCAAAACGGTACAGGCAGGCCGAAAGCACGACGTCCCCACAACCCCCGCCGTGAGGACGTGGGTCACGACGTGTGCGGTTCTTGGGATCAACATGGGGCGCTTACACGTCAGACAAATATGAGTCAGCAAGAGGCGCTATGGGGCCCCCGCCAAGTCGGAGACTTGGTGGGGAGAGGAGGAGCCGAACACGCGCCTGAGGGCGAATACATGGAGTCCGAAGTTAAGCGGTTCGCGCGACGACGAGAAGCAGGATAAACACCTGGCATCTAATCCGATGCTGTTCTACTCACATCTGCCCGCAGTGCGGGCAGTTTCGGGGGACGAGGGTGACATCTTAATACGGAGGAAAAAGAAAAAGTGACATCTTGGCGCCGAAACGCTTACGGACACGGGCATTTTTCGGTGTCAAACAGGAAAGGAGGACAATATGAGCAAGGAAGGACAAGAACGGATCACATTTCGGACAAGTACGAAAACAAGGTCTGCCATTGAGCAGTTGATGGGAGATGAAGGCAGCCGGAGCATGAACGAGTTCATCGAACACGCGGTCAAACACTACATCGACCACATCCTGATGACAAGAGCGACCACACTCCCAAAAGCCATCAGCAGCGCCATCGACGGCAGGCTGGGCATGTTGGAAGACAGGTTGTCGGCTCTGCAGTTCAACAACTCGGTTGAGCTGGACATGCTGGTACAGATCATCGCACACGCATACAAATTTAACGACACCGCTCTGCGCAAGCTGCGCTCGGACAGCGTGAGGAAAGTGAAGCAGACGAGCGGCCGCGTGTCGCTGGCGAACGCGGTGAGGGAGAGTGACGAAGCTGAATGGCAGGGCTGATCCTCAAGTCGCCGTACATCAAGGCGGGCGGGGCCGGGAAGTACATGAGGTACATCGCCACCCGCGAGAACGTAGAGCGGCTGCCGGACAGCAGACCACCGACGCAGAAACAGGCGGAGCTCGTGCAAAAGCTGACCCGCGACTTCCCAACCTCGATGAAGTCCGACACCTACTCCCGGTACACCAAGTCCCCCACGCGCGCAAGCGCCTCCGCCTACATCTCGTCAACCCTCGAAGCGAATTGGGACGCGGCGCAGAGCACGGAGGTCTACATGAAGTACATCGCCACCCGCCCGCGCGTCGAGAAGCTGGGCACCCACGGTCTGTTCGGCGACACAGACAACGTGGACCTCGACACAGCTATCACAGAGCTGGAGTCCGTCACCGGAAATGTGTGGACCCACATCATCTCCCTAACCCGCGGCGACGCGGAGCGGCTGGGCTACGACAACGCCTCAACCTGGCGCAATCTCCTCCGCGCCCACCGCAACAACATCGCCGAGGCTATGCGGATAGAGCCAAACGACTTCCACTGGTACGCTGCCTTCCACAACGAGGGCGACCACCCCCACGTCCATATGATGGCGTGGTCAGAGAGTGGCGGTGGCTACCTGAGCAAGGATGGGATAAGAAAAATCAAGTCCGGGTTGGTCAACGACATCTTCAAGCAGGAGCTTCTGCACACCTATGAACAGAAATCCGAAATGCGGGATGAGCTGGTCAACGAGGTGCGTCAATCGCTGCAAGAGCTGGTCGGTCAAATCCGCGACGGCCTGTGCGCCTGCCCGCAGATAGCACCGATGCTGATGGAGCTGTCCACAGAGCTGGGCACAGTCAAGGGGAAGAAATCCTACGGCTACCTCAAGAAAAATCTCAAGGACAAGGTAGACAAAATCGTTGATGAGCTGGAGACAGTTCCCGCAGTGCATGAGTGCTACATGAAGTGGCTCGACCTGCAGGCGGAAGTGGACAGATACTACAAGGACGAACGGCGAAAACGCCTGCGCCTCTCCGAGCAAAAAGAATTCCGCTCCGTGAAGAACGCGGTCATCCAGGAGGCAGAACGCCTACGGATGGGCGAGGTGACAGTCGAGGAAGTGCCGCCAGGCCCTGTGGACGAGTGCGACTGGCAGGAACAAAGCTACATCAGCACATACTTCCTGGACGAAACCACGCCCCTCGACGAGCGCGACGAGGCGGTGGAACAAGAGCGGAAGTACGCAGAAGATGGTGAGCCATCGTCGCAGTATGTGCTGGGCGTGCTCTACCGTGACGGTGGTCTCCTCATGCCGGACGTGGTGAAGGCCAGAGATTGGTTCACCCGGTCGGCACAGCAGGGTTACGTCCCGGCGCAGTACGCTCTCGACAAGCTGCTCCTCTCCGATGACCCGGAGGTACATGACCAAGACAACGGCATCCGCTGGCTCCAAACAGCCGCGAGGAACGGCAGTCCCTACGCGGCCTATGAGTTGGGAAAAGCCTATCTGAAAGCCGGTGACCGTCAGCAGGCTGAGACATACTTCACCCAGGCCGCCGAAGGCGAGAACGCCAACGCCATGTACATGCTGGGCAAGCTCCTCTACGACAGCGACCCCAAACAGGCCAACTACTGGCTGCGCGAATCCGCTTCCTACGGTAACCTATACGCACAACGAGCAATCAGCGCCCACACCTCCCCGACCATCGCCGCCTGCGTCACCCGTCTGCTCTACCACCTGGGCCGTGTCATCCGCGACAACACGGAGCAAAATTCTCACGGCCCCGGTTTCGGCATTGACCGCAAGCGCCGCCGCGAGCTCATGGACAAACGCCTCGCCATGGGCCACAAGCCGGACGACCATGCGGATATACAGATGCAGGGGTTCAGCATGTGACCCCCACCCCCTTCAAAATCTGCGGGGGAAATATACAACAATACGAATAGCAACAAATATAAAGCCCTTCGGAAAGAGGTGAAATCATGGAAAAGCAATTCAAGACCTACGACGATTTACCCCTGATGCTGTCCGTCCAAGACGTGTCGGCGGTACTTGGAATATCCAGAGCCGGAGCCTACGAGCTGGTCAAAAGCGAGGGCTTCCCGGCGATGAACATCGGAAGCAGGATCATCGTGCCGAAAGAGGAATTTATCCTCTGGATCAGGCAAAAAGTTTCTGAGAAAAAACAGTAGCTATTTCCCGGAAAGTGTGGTATGTGTTGTGGTTACCAAATCAAAGGGGGTACCGTAGATGGCAAAGCGCAGAGCCAATGGCGAGGGAAATATACGCAAAAGACCTGACGGTCGTTGGGAAGGGAGATACATCGCTGGACATGACGAGAACGGGAACGCTATCCGAAAGAACGTCCTTGGTCGGACCCAGGCGGAGGTCAAGGAGAAGCTGAAGAAAGCCATCGGGGAGTGTGCGGAGGTAGACATCGAGAGGGCTGAGGAATACACGGTGGCTGCATGGGTCAGGACATGGTATGAAACCTACTCGAAGCCGCACGTTAGGGAGAGTACGCAGAGGTTCTACGAGGACTATATCGAACATCATGTGGTGCCGAGGATTGGGGCCATCAAGCTCACCAAATTGACTGGCAGAGACATACAGAAGATGTACAACGACGTTAAGGCGAAGGGGCGGATCAGGAAGAAGGCGGACGGGGACACCAGCATGAGCGCCAGTTACGTCCGGGGCCTCCACATGATGCTCCACAACTGCCTGGACCGTGCAGTGAAGGAGAGGTTGATTCTGCGGAATCCCACTGAGGATTGCATCGTACCGAAGTTGGAGAAGAAGGAAATGCACATCCTGCACCCGGAGGACATCAGCGCCTACCTCAAAGAAGCAGACCGGCGGGGCGTGCTGGCGATGTTCTTCCTCGAATTGACCACCGGCCTCCGAAAAGGTGAGCTGGTTGCCCTGTTGTGGAGCGACCTCGATGAAAAGGCCATGACCCTGAACGTCTGCAAACAAGCCGCCGGAGTCAAAGGCGGAGGGGTGAAGGTCACAAGACCAAAAACGGACACCTCCATCCGCAGAATCTCGTTGTCCCAGGAGACCATCGACGTCTTGAAACGGGAGCATGACAAGCACCCAGAAATCGAATATATGTTCCCTTCCCCGGTCACTCTCGGCATGTATTACCCGGATTCCGTCACGGCCATTCACAACAAAATCCTCAAATCTGCCGGTCTCCCGCACATCCGTCTGCACGACCTCCGCCATACCTTCGCAACTCTGGCACTGCAAAACGGTGTAGATGTCAAAACCGTCTCCAGCATCCTCGGCCATTTCGATGCCGGCTTCACCCTCCGCACCTACACCCACGTCACTACAAAAATGCAGGAGGAAGCAGCAGCCACCATGGGTAAGCTAATCGGGGCGAATGTGTGAGTAAAATCCAGACAAAAAGAGAGCCTGGAGGCACTTGCTCCGGGCTCCCCTTTTGCGTGTACCGCGCTTTAAACGCGGCGAATGACGCCGCAGGCGATTTTCTCTCCCGCGTTCCCGGATGGCTGCGTTTTGAAATCGTCCAGGCCTCCGTGTATGACAACGGTTTTGCCGATGACCTCATTCACCCGGAACCGGCCCGTCAGCACCTGACAGTACGCCCTCCCGCGATTGCTGAGCAGCGGCGGGAGATCGCCCACGTGACGCGGATGCTCCACGGCTGTGGGGTTATAATGGGAACCTGTGTCCGGGAATCCGGCACCTCGGCAATCGCCGCCCGCGTGGATGTGGAACGCGAAAAAACCGGTATCCGTATCGGGCAAGCCCACAATATCCGCGACCACCAGCGTCCCTCCGCATCGTGGATAGAACCGGACTGTTCCCCTAAGCCCCGAATACGCCTCCCCGCCTTCGATTTGGGCAATGGCCGAAGGCTTTTTATTCTCCAAATAAATCACCTCTTAACCATGCTACGCAGATCCGGGTTTAGTGGTGAAAAGGTCGTGGGACGAGGAATCCCACGGCCTTATGTTATCCCGTTCTTTCCGCTTCGTCCAGTGGGTCAACTTGTGGGTCAGCCCACTTTCCGTCCGGAAAGTGGGCTGGACGATTCGGATAATTCACCGAAGGAGGTGCGAGAAAGGCAATTCGATGGTTGCATAGTAACTCTGAATGGCAGAAAAGTCAAGCCTTCAATATTTGGACGGCTATAAGCAAAAAGAGCCTTTTCCCTCTGCCATACACCATCAACCGAAGCTGAACCCAAACCACGGCCCCTCAAATTTTGCAGGGGACCCCCTGCAATTTTCGGGAGGGGAATAGTATTAACAAGACGAAGGACAACAAGATAAAGCCCTCTGCCCTGACCTTGCCGCCAGAAAAAGCGATGGCAAAACGATAGCAAAACAGCCAGGGCATTTTCTATATGAAATGGGCGGAGCTTAAAGGAAAGCGCAATGAACCGCCTTAACGGACAGTGGATTTCTTTACATTTTCGTGATATAATGCAAAATATCGAATGGACGGCTGTTCGGCAAATCGGGATTTAGTGAGGCCAAGTAAGGAATGGAGTATAAAAATATTTTACAAGTCGATTGCCGCAAATCATTTCGTGAATGGCTCAGCGTTTATTCAGAACAAGAGACAGAATGCTGGGTTAATGTAAAACGTGGAAAGCCTGTTGATGACACCCACTTTTGGTATATTGATGCTGTGGAAGAAGCGCTTTGCTATGGCTGGATAGACAGCACCCACCGAATCATTGACGGAAAGAGGTTGCAGCGCTTTACACCCCGTAAAAAGGGGAGCAAGTGGACAGAACTCAACAAGGAGCGCGTTCGCAGACTGGATGCTTTAGGTCTGATGACTGATGCGGGAAGAGCAGTCCTCCCTGCTATGGGGATTCGCAGTTTTCAAATTGACCCTGATATTGAGGCGGCACTGAAGGCTGCACGGGCATGGTCAAAGTTCAAATCATTTCCTCCCTTATACCAAAGGGTTCGAGCGGGAAATATCGCCTTCTATAAGAAACGAAACCCAGAGATGTACGACCAAATGTTGGCGCACTTAATCGAGGAAACCAGACAAGGTAAAATGTTTGGCGAATGGAATGACTATGGCAGACTGTTAGATTATTAAATTCCCGTTTGTCGAACTGAACACAACTGAATACCGCAAGATTGACCGTTGACGCACCGGCTTCCCGGTGAAAAAGCCAGCGGTCTTTTTTATCCCAAAAGAAGGGTGTCACACAATGGCAAAGGCAATCAACCAGCTCCAAGTGGAGATCGTAAAACCTCAGATGTTCAGGTGCCACATTAATCGGCATTCTAAAGTCACAATAGACCAATTGCCCTGTCGGAAGAGCAGTGACGCGATTGCTGCCCCTGTGTGCGGCTTCACGGCAGAGGGACAGGATTGTACACCCCTGAGCACCAAAGGCACCGTGTAGCGGGTTTGTGGGGAGGTGTGAAAGGTAGAGCGTGAGGTGCAGAGAGGAAGACTCTCCCGTTTGGGAGAGGCAAGCATCGCATTTGTCTGTACACCGGGCGAGCCCGGTGCCCGCCAAATGCTTTTCTGGGCAGTAGCCCGGACCCACTGAGCAAAAAAGTTGTCCGTTTGTACACAATTTTCCCCTGGCTATTTGGCGAACGTGGTGGTATGTTGTGTGTTTGCCGAAGGGCAGAAAGGAGGCGCACAGCATGAGTAAACGCAGAGCCAACGGTGAGGGGAATATTCGCAAGAGGCCGGATGGGCGCTGGGAAGGGCGGTATGTGGCTGGGCACGACGAGAATGGGAAAGCTATCCGAAAGAACGTGCTCGGCAGGACACAAGCGGAGGTCAAGGAGAAGCTGAAGAAAGCCATCGGGGGGTGTGCGGAGGTTGACGTTGAACGAGCAGAGGAATATACCGTCGGCACTTGGGTCAGAACGTGGTACGAGACGTACTCAAAGCCGCACGTCAGGGAGAGTACACAGAGGTTCTATGAGGATTACATCGAGCACCATGTGGTGCCCCGTATCGGCGGCATCAAACTCACCAAGCTGACTGGCAGAGACATACAGAAGATGTACAATGATGTGAAGGCAAAAGGGCGGATTCGGAAGAAAGCGGACGGGGACACCAGCATGAGCGCCAGCTACGTCCGGGGCCTCCACATGATGCTCCACAACTGTTTGGACCGAGCGGTGAAGGAGAGGCTGATCCTACGGAATCCAACCGAGGACTGCATCGTGCCGAAGCTGGAGAAGAAGGAAATGCAAATCCTGCACCCAGAGGACATCAGCGCCTACCTCAAGGAGGCAGATAAACGGGGCGTTCTGGCGATGTTCTTCCTGGAGCTGACCACGGGGCTACGCAAAGGGGAGCTCGTTGCCCTCCTTTGGGCTGACCTTGACGAGAAAACTATGACCTTGAATGTCTGCAAGCAGGCCGCCGGAGTCAAAGGCGGAGGAGTGAAGGTGACGAGGCCGAAAACGGAGACCTCCATCCGCAAAATCTCTCTGTCGCAGGAGACTATCGACGTCCTGAAACGGGAGCACGAGAAGCATCCAGAACTCGAAATCATGTTCCCTTCCCCGGTAACGCTGGGTATGTATTACCCCGACTCGGTTACTGCCATCCACAACAAAATCCTCAAATCCGCCGGACTCCCACACATACGTCTGCACGACTTGAGACATACCTTCGCAACCTTGGCACTGCAAAACGGCGTGGACGTCAAAACCGTCTCCTCCATCCTGGGCCACTACGACGCCGGGTTCACCCTCCGCACCTACACCCACGTTACCACAAAGATGCAGGAGGAAGCCGCAGCGACGATGGGCAAGTTGATCGGGGCGAATGTATGAGCAAAAACTACACAGCCATAACTAAAAAAGGCCGTGGGACGCATGATCCCACGGCCTTGTGCTGTCCCGTCCTTTCCGCTCCGAAATCCCGTTGGGGTCAGAAGTGGGTCAGAGGCAGGAAACAGCGAAAATACGACATAGACGATTCGGATAGCTGGTTTCTCCATCCGCCCATTTCCAGATATAACAAAAGCCTCGATTTTGTTCTCAAAATCGAGGCTTTTGTGGTGGAGGAGGGTGGATTCGAACCACCGAAGGCATCGCCAGCAGATTTACAGTCTGTCCCCTTTGGCCACTC
>CANQBA010000046.1 GCA_947589545.1 uncultured Oscillospiraceae bacterium
ATCAAGTCCGGCAACCGTTTCCTCCGCTACTACCTGCTGGAAGCCGCCAACTCCGTGAGAAGATGCGACTCCGAGTTCCGGCGCTACTACGACCTCAAATTCAAGGAGGTCAACCAGTTCCAGCATAAACGCGCACTCGCCTTAACTGCCAGAAAACTGGTTCGGCTTGTCTTTCGACTGCTGAAGGACAACCGCCTGTATATCCCGCCGGAGGGCTGAGCATTCACTCTCCCCTTTGACGCTGCCAGCCCTGTTTCAAAAAATGCGCAGGGGCAGGGCTTTGGTTGGTGTTGCCTTTTTTCCTGGTTACTACTCTTGTGGGGGTACTTCTTTCGCAAATTTTCTCTTATTGCATTCTTGACTTCACACCATTAGACTTTACGATGCGCACGAACGCCTGGTCGAATTTGTCCGTACCCGCCTGTCGCTTGATCTCTGCCGGGGCGCCGGCGAGCAGGAGCCGTCCGCTTTTCATTATCGCCACCCGGTCGGAGAGCGCCTCGGCCTCCTCCATGTAATGGGTGGTCAGGATCACAGTCATGCTCCCCTTGAGGGCGCGGATCATGTCCCATAGATCGCTTCTGGCCAGCACGTCCAGCCCCAGGGTGGGCTCGTCAAGGAACAGGATCTGCGGGCCGCTGACGAGCGCCATGGCGATACTGAGCCGCCGCTGCCATCCGCCGGAGAGCTTTCCGGCCCTTTTGTTAGAAATCTCCCCCAAACCGAAACGCGCGCCCAGTTCCGCAGTCTTGTCCCTGGCCTCGGATTTTGAGAGGCCGTGGATCCCTGCCATCAACTCCAGGTTCTCCCGGACTGTCAGATGGGGGGCCACCGCCGTCTCCTGGGGCGATACGGCGATCATGGCTTTGACCGCCGCGCTGTCCGTCAAAATGCTTTTCCCGTTGAGAAAGGCGTCGCCGGAGGTGGGTTTTGTCAAGCCGGTTAACATTTTAATGGTCGTGGTCTTGCCTGCGCCGTTGACGCCCAGCAGGGACAGCAGCTCGCCCTGCCGGACGGTGAGATTCAGAGCGTCCACGGCGGTAAGGTCCTTGTATTTTTTTTGTGAGTTCGACTGTTTTAATCGCGTCCATGCTATTCCCCCGCCTCTCCGCAGAAACGCGCCTTCAGACCCATGTAGGCGTCGGTCAGCACGCCGCTGACAGTCTCCATCTCCCAATCGAGATAGGAGGTGGCGATCATGGAGGCGATACCGTGCACGAAGATCCACAGCTCCAGATGAAAGCGTTCCGCTTTTTCTCTGGAAAGTCCCGTGTTTTTCATGATAAGGGGGATGATGACGTCCATTTCCTTCCCCGCCTCCGGCGGCTCTCCCTTGCGGTCGCACATGAAAAGCAGCTTGAAAAGCTCCTTTTCCTCCCGCGCAAACCGGATATAGCCCATGCCGCTGGCCTTGTAGGGGGGATATTTCCCCGCCGCCATATCCTCGGCAAGGAAGCTCAGGTACAGCTCCCGCGCGGCGGACAGCACCGCGCCCTGCACCTCCTCCATGCTTTTGAAAAGCCCGAAAATCGGCTTGACCGAGCATCCCAGCGCCTCCGCCAGCGCCCGCGCGGTGAGTCCGTCCGGGCCGGCCTTGCGCGTCAGATCCAGCGCGGCGCTGGTGATCTCGTCCCGGGTGAATTTAAATTTTGGCGGCATGACTGTGTTCCTCCTATCATAAAGAATCTGCCGTTGCATAACTGGCGTTACCTATTATACACGTTTTTCTGATAATGTCAAGAGGAAAGAGAGACGATGATTCCGCCAAACGAGATTTACTTTGCGCGATATATTATTTTTGATCGTTGTTCCTCGACCTCGCTCTCGCTGGGAAATCCTTTGGCGCCTCCGGAATGTTGGATCTTCAAAGCGGCAAACAGCTGCGCGCGGTCGAGCGCGTCCGCGGGAGAAAGCCCCTTTGCGTAATAATGGATAAAGGAGCTGAACAGAGCGTCGCCCGCGCCGACCGTGTTTTGGACATCTCCAATGCTGTACGCGGGTAATTCAACAAACGAGCCGTTGCTTCCGTCAAACAGCAGAGCGCCCTTTTTGCCCATACCGAGGACGATGAGCTTATTATGATACCGGTCGTGTAACGAGCGCATAAACGCCCGATGATCGCCATTGATCCCCTCGTCGCTTAAAAACAGAATATCCGCGGCGGCCATAAAGTCGCGGTTATATTCGTCGTCGATGCTGTTCAAAACATGAACGTCTGTGGCGACCGGCTTGTTCATACCTTTCGCGAGCGTCAAAAGCGGACGGTTAAAGTTGATGTTGCAGGCCGCAACGATATCGATATCCTCAAGAAGTTTAGCGGAGAAGCCATAGTCGCGATCCTGAATATCCTTTAAGTCGCAGTATATCTGCCGTTTGCCGCTTTCGTCGTATAAAACGGCGGACGCCGGCGTTTCCGTCAGGATCGGCTTTATGTATTCGTCGGAAACGCCGCGGGCGGAAAGCTCTCCGCGTATGATCTCCGCCGCTGTGTCGCTGCCTGTCATAGACGCTATCCTGACCTCGTCGCCGAGCGCCGTATAAGCGCGGCAAAGGTTATAGCCCACTCCCGATACCGACGAATTGACGCCGAAGAACAGGTAATCAATAGGATAGTAGTGGATGGGAAAGCCTCTGACCTTAACGGTCGTTTCTATGTTTACAAGTCCTGAAACCAATATTTTAGCCATAATGATCTTTCCTCTCTTCAAAATCCCGTATTCGCCGGATCCGCTTCCCGCCAGGCGGGAATTGACAGCCATTGTATGACTTATACTACACGGTCAACGTTCATTTTGCAAGCCCTCACGCCCGAAGCGGATGCACACTTCTAAGGGCAGGGTGAAATAGGCCGTGGGGATGGGCCAGCCGTATCTTGCGGGATCTTCCTTGTAACTACCACAAATCTGCCGTCCGCTGTATGGTAGCTGCAGGTAGTGAGGGTGAGGATCTGATCGCCATACTGTGCTGTGATGCCGGTATCGTAGAGGGCCGCGCCGTAAACGTGGGCCAGGTATTCGTCAAAGACCGCCTCGTCCGTCAGATCGGTATAGGTATAGAAGCGGAATACGTTTTTGTCGTCCACCCTGTAGGCCTTTGCGTAAAACGCCGCCAACACCTCATATGTGCCCGCCTCGTCCACCGTATCGAAATAAATAGTGGGGTGTTCCTTCCGGAATTCCTCCCTGGCGCAGCCTGTGATGGCGGCGAACATGGTTCCGTTTTTCATATGGTGGCCGTAGACGATATAATTGCCGCAGCCCGCATAGCAGTTCCCGTCCAGGAAGGGCACGCCGCCGGCGGACTTCTTCCCGTCAAAAGCCCGGTGCAGATAATACTCCGGGTCATCCGGCGTGTGCATAACGGGGTAGTTGATTTTAGTTCCCTCAATACATATCCACCCAAAGAGATCGCTGTTTTGGGCGTAAAGGTCGTCATACCTGTGAAAGCCCGGGCCGGGGCGGCTCATCGGCGGGGGGAACGGTGACGGTCTCCGACGGCAATGTCTGAGGCCGGGCCGCGGAGGTATCCCCGGAGGAATCCGCGCTGTCCTCCGGCTCCTCTGGCCTTATCTGGGCAATCAGCGCCGCGAAGGCGGCCTCGTCCTTTTTTCCCCGGACAAGCCGGGATATGACCATATACGCGGAGACGCAGAAGCCCACAAGGCACGCGGCAAACACCGCGGCCGCAAGCCTTCTGCCTCTCCGCTTTTTTCTTTGTTCCGATCTTCCCATGTTTCGATCCCGCTTTTCTCCTGCCCTTTATAAAGAGCGGCGGACAGGGCAATGTCATTAAGTTAACCCAATCAAAAAGCCCATAGTCCCGCTAAAAAAGGCAAGCGGAAAAAATATTGTAACTTTTTCGAAAAAACACTTGACAAACTCCTTCGTTTGTGCGGCGTCTTTGCTGACCTGCGTCAGCAAAGACGCCCTTGTAGTTAGTGGTCGTGTCCCGCGAACACATACTACAAGGAGGCCGCGTCATGAATCTCAAAACCGCCAAAGCCGCGTTGCTCGACTCCGTCCAAGCCCTTTCATCCTGCAAGTGGTTCTTTGCCAAGGACCATGGCTATACGCATATGCTTTTCGATTTGAAGTCAACCTGATCCTCGCTCTTATTCCGGTTGACATTAGTCCGGTATACCGATATAATGTCAGCAGAGAGACTGGAGGCGATCGAATGGATATGCAGGCACTTATCAAGCAAAAGGGATTGACACGGTACCGCCTGTCCAAATTAAGCGGTGTTCCCAAGACCACCGTGGCGGATATTTGCGCCGGGCGGAGCGACATTGCCAAATGCAGCGCCGGGACGGTACAGCGGCTGGCGTGGGCGCTCGATTGTTCAATGGAGGACATCATGGAGCTGGAGCCCTTCCCAGCGGCGACGGGGCTTCCGGAGGACAGGGCGTATCTGGAATGCGGCCTGCCAAGTTTCCTCCAGGCGTCGCTGGATAAGATGAAGGAGGCGTGGCAAAAGACCGACAACGGCGAGGAGTATACCCTTTGGGACTGCGATTTCTGCGAGCTCCAGAGCGACATAAACAACGCCGAGGTCAACGGGATCATAAGCTCCGAGCAGGCGTGGTATTTGAGGGAGAAGTATCTAAGGATCGAAAGGGTGTGAGTACATGGAGCTAATAGATTTTACAGGACTTACACGGCGCGCGGGAAAGAAAAGATCGTCGTGGCCTGCGGGGACTTTACAAGGCCGGGAGTGGTACTCCAGGATTTCGTGTCTCTGAAGAACCAGATGATCGACTCGGAGAGAAGCGGCTACGGCACGGCGCTTTCGGACATCCTATACACCGTCTCTGAGCAGACATCGGTGGATGAGGCGGTCCTGACGACGCGCTTTTGGGATATGTTCATCGAATTTTTGAGATGCCGGCCTCGACGATCATGCTGAACGGGAAGCGCGTCAAATATTTTGACTTTATCTCCTCGCTGCAAAACGAGAACTGCAACGCCGCGCTCAAGCGGATTGTACCGAGGGTCGACATGGTAAAGATAAACGCGCTCGTTGATGAAACGCCGGCCCTGACGGATCTACAGCGGCAGTTCTACAAGACCATACTGGCGGAGAGAAAAAGGAAGCTCCTGGATCTCCCCTTGGGCAAATTAGAAAACAGCAAATGAATATCCGGCGTCGGGACGTATGAAGGTGTCCTGGCGCTTTTTTATTAATTAATCTTGTATACATTCAGATTTGAGGCGCATTAAGCATGGCGGATGAGGAAAACATCTGTGGGCAGATCCACAACCCATAAAACAACTGGGGTCATTTTATTATCAGGAGGTATTTCTATGAACAGCACAAACCACTACACGAAACCAGCAAATCAGGTTCGACGAAGGCCCAAGAACGCCCTAACCGCTGTCTCTCCAGTGAGGGACAGACAGGAGGTTTGAAATGAGGATTACCATTGAAAAAAGTGCGTCAGGGGATGCGCGGCTCACTGCTGAAATGCTCAGTCAGGCCGGCCTCGCTTGGTCGGACGAGCTGGAGGCTCACGTCTCCGGGAACGCAATCATCGTCACGAAAAAGCAGATGTCTGCCAACGACCTGCGGGAAGCCATGAGCAGTCTCGTCACTCTTGCCGATGAATTCAAGAAGCGCGCCAACGAGATCTGCGCCGGCTGCGACGGGGAGGACTGCCCGTACTTGGAGGACGAGTCGGACGAGGGGGACGGAGAGTGAAAGAGATAGACTGAGGGTGCCCTGATGGCCTCACGAAAACTGTGTGGGCAGTGTGTCACTGACTCAGGGTTGAGAGGATGCCGCAATCATCCTCTGCTCCTGCACTGACCGTCACTCGAGTGACAACGCCGGCGCATGGATTCAGTACTGAGCACGTGACCCGCTGTCGCGGCGCTGGTCGGCCCGTGTGCTGGTTTCCCCCTCTGCGTGGGGCGGATGCACCACACAAAATCGGAGCGGCGTGTGAGCCGCTGTCGGGCGAGGTCAAGAGGACGTTTTCAGGCTTTTGGCCCCGTTCGATTATCGAACAAGATAAAGGGAGGTGGTCGCAAGCGCCCGCCTCCCAGCCACAAAGCCCCGCAGTGCGGTGCTTTTTTGAGCTTCGCCGGGGTAGTCGGTAAAAACGGCTGCCCCGGCTTTAGGTACACCTTGAAGCCCAAAATGCCGGTTTTGCAGGGCTTTTTGGTGAGTCATACAGCAGAAGGAGGACTACATTGGAAAACACTGAAAACAACAAAGTGAGGACCGCGGTGTGGCTCCGGCCCACTGCCATCGAGGACATCGACCACTGGATGAAACGGGACAACTGTAAAACGCGCAGCGAGTTCATCGACAACGCCCTCGCGTTTTACGTGGGCTACCTGGAGTCCAACGACGCCTCCAACTTCCTGGGCCCTGTGCTGTCATCCATGATCCGGGGCATCTTGGAGAACAACAATAACCGGCTCCGCGCACTGCTGTTCAAGTGGGCGGTGGAGCTGAACATGGCCTGTCACACCATTGCCGCCCACTTTCGGGTGGACGACATCGACCGAAAAGCTCTGCGGGCGTTCGCAATAGACGAGGTGAAGAAGACCTGCGGTCGGGTCAGCTTCGACCACGCGCTGGATGTGCAGAGACGCATACCCGTGAAGGATGATGATACCAAGTGGCCAAGCTGATTTTCATCTCGCCCTACCTCAAGGGAGGGCAGGACAAGGCCAAGTTAGCGCATCGCACTAAGTACATCGCTACACGTGACGGCGTGGACCTGCTCAGGTCGGAACGGGGCTCGGAGGCTGCCACTGAGAAACAGCGCGAGTATATCCTGCGGCTCGTCAAGACCTTCCCCTCCTCAAAAGATCTGGCGGAGTATGAGGACTACCTCTCCATGCACACCAAGGACGCCGCGTCGGAGTTCATCGACCAGGTGTGGGAGCAGTTCATCGACTCCATGGACAAGCGTGAGAATTTTCTGGACTACGTCTCCCACCGTCCCGGTGTCCGCAGCGACGGCGACCACGGACTGTGGGATAAGGACGGGAAGGTGTTGAATCTCAGTAAGGCCGTATCGGAGGTGGCGAATCACCCAGGCGTCGTGTGGACGCCGGTGGTGTCGCTGCGGCGTGAGGACGCGGAGGGGCTCGGCTACACCGACGTGGACAACTGGAGGGCGCTGGTCAACTCATGCGCCGCCGAGATTGCGAAGGGTTACAGGATACCGCTGGAGCATCTGCGGTGGTATGCCGCGCTGCACGAAAAGGAGAAGCACGTCCACATCCACATGGTGGTGTTCTCCTCGAATCCAAAGGAGGGGTATCTCACGAAGGAGGGCATCCGAAACATCAAGTCCGCGTTCGCCACGCGCGTCTTTGAACAGAACCTCTTGCACACCTACGAACGAAAGACCGAGTACAGAAATGCGCTTGGAAAATCCGCGCAGATGAGAATGACAGAACTGGTGACCTCTATGAACAGCGGCCCCGCTGTGAGCGAGAGACTGGAACAGCTCATCGGTGAGCTGGCCGAGAAGCTCAAAACTACTAATGGTAAGAAAGTCTACGGCTACCTCCCGCCGAGGGTCAAAAGCGTCGTCGACGAGATCGTGGATGAGCTGGCGAAGGACGAGAGTGTCGCGGCGGCGTACTCGCTTTGGCAGGACATGCAGGACGAGGTGGTGCGCACATACACCGATGACCTGCCGGAGCGCATACCCCTCTCTCAGCAGAAGGAGTTCAAGCCCGTGCGGAACATGGTGATTCGGGAGGCACTGCGGCTGGCGGAACGCAGGGTCACATTTGAGGATGAGGACATGGACGACGAGCCGGAGAGTACGGAAACAGCACCGCCTCCAATCTCCGGCATCCACAAGATCTATGAGCAGGCAGAGAGATACCGCAGAGCGAAGAAAACGCTCTACGATGTGGACGCAGACATGGACGAAAAGCAATTCGCCATTGATGAGCTACAGAAGCTGTGGGATGAGGGGTACACCATCGCCGCCCATCAGCTGGGTAAGGTGTACCGTGACGGATTGGGCATCACCGCCGATTGGGTGAAGGCCGAAGGGTGGTTCAGAAAGTCTGCGGAACGCGGTACCGTCTGCTCGGCCTATGCTCTCGGTAAGCTCCTGCTCCCTATCGGACTGTCCACCGAAGCCATCCGCTGGCTCAAATATGCCGCCGACAGCGGTGACCAATATGCCCGGTACACGTTGGGCAAGGTCTATCTCGCGGGGGAAAACGCGGAGAAGGATGTGGACACAGCCGTCGAATACCTGAAAGCCTCCGCCGAGCAGGGCAACCAGTACGCCCAATACACTCTCGGCAAGCTCTACCTGCTGGGCCGGGAGGTGCCGCCTGACAGAGATGCGGCGTTGTACTATCTCACCCAATCGGCAGAGCAAGGGAACAGGTACGCACAATTCTTCCTGGATCACATGAGCGACATCCGCACCCCGTCCATCGGCTTGGCCGCCCTACGAATGTTCCACCACATGGCGAACATCTTCCGCGACTCCACCGCCCAGGACTCCACCCACATGGGCCTCCACATTGACCGCAAGCGCCGGCGCGAGCTTCAGGAGAAGCGCGTCGCCATGGGACATAAGCCTGACGACCATGAGGACGAGAAGATGAATCAGAGTATGAGGTGATAAAAATGGCGGGGAATGTCCCCGCCGCTTTCTATAATCCGTTAAAAATGTATCTATTGTCTCATTCACTGATTTTCCAAAAAACCATCCAGCCGTGACACAAAAAAGCATACAGCCTCCCGCCAAGGGGCAACTGTACGCTTTCGCTGAACCGGGGGGAGGTTCACAGTGCCCCCCCATGAAGGACCCAGTATAACAGAGAATATAGAACAGAGGAAGAAGTAGAGATCACTCACTTTCATATCTGCTTGCCGGTTGACCATATTGCTTTCTCTGCCCATCAAAAAACATCTGGATGGGAAAAGCGATTCTCCCTTTTGACAATCATATTTCTCTCGACTTTTCCGCCTCTCTGCGATATTGTGTGTTGCCAAAGGGGGACTGAAAATGGACAGCGTAATAAACGAGCTTTACTACGGCAATATTAGCCCTGTCGAGCAGATGGGCAGGCTTACCCCGGAGGCAAAGGCCATCTTAAAACGGCTTCATGAAAACGAGGATAAGCTTGAGGAAAGCCTGAACGAGCAGGAGAAAACGATTCTTCATTCAATTCAGGACGACCGACTGGAGCTTGCCACCATCGTTGGAGAAAGACGATTTCGGGAGGCATTCACGCTGGGCGCGAGGTTGGCGACAGAGGTGTTCACCGGGGAACTTAATTTTACATGGGAGTAACCTATCGTATCGACGGGCAACTTAAACGACAGGTCTACGCAGAGTCATCGATGAATCCCCCGTACTGTGGGGTAATCTCGGAGGCTTTGGTTACGCTGTCAAGTCCCTGACTGTATAAGTTAGTCAGGCGTTGTACCCTGATCGGTATGCGCTTGGAGTCACGCCGTATTGCCTCCGAAAGCTGTCGGAGAAATGGCTCTGGGAGCAGAACTGAAGTCGCGCGCCGATCTCTCGGATGTCCTCCTTGGTCAAGCGTAGGAATACGGCGAGATCGCTATGCTCATCAATGCAGCGGGAGTATCGCCCAGCCAGAAAATATCCGGGACACGCTCCATGCTTATCAGATGGCGAAACGGTGCAACGAGAAGCGCGTCATGGCGGAATCCGTCAAATGGGGAGAACGCGGCGCAAGGCTCAATGACATCGCCCCCGGCATCATTGTGACGCCTCTTGCCATTGACGAGTTCAACGGCCCGCGTGGGGACTTTTATAAAAATATGTTTGCCAAATGTCCCGCCGGTCGTCCCGGTACGGCGGACGAGGTGGCAAATGTGGCGGAGCTTCTGATGGGGCCTGCAGGCGCATTCATCACTGGCTCTACGATCCTGATTGACGGCGGCGCAACGGCCAGCTACTACTACGGGCCATTAAAGCCGAAACAATGAAAGAAATGAATAGGTGTTGCGCTGAGAGAACGCTAAATTTAGATGAGTACCGCATCTTGACTCTATCATGTCTTATTATTTGGTCTATAAACACTGCAATTTGTCCGGCTCTTGTCCCAATGCGAAATATGTGATACAATATCCGTAAAATGCCGTTGCGATAGACAGGAGGCGATTTGATGTTTCAAATATTGGTCGTAGAGGACGATGTCCAGTTCAACAGAAACATCTGCTCATGCCTTGAAAGGGGCGGATACCGGGCAGTGGGGTGTCATGACGGGATGGAGGCATTTGACAGGCTCGGTGAAAAGGTCTTTGATTTGATCATCTCCGACATTATGATGCCAAATCTCGATGGCTTCGCCTTTGCAAAAGCGGTGCGGGAGCAGGACGAGCTTATCCCTATACTTTTTTTGACAGCACGCGGCGATATCTCCGCCAAGTCCGAGGGATTTCGCATAGGCGTAGACGACTACATGGTGAAGCCTGTGGATATGGAGGAGCTTCTCATGCGCGTGGGAGCCCTGCTGCGAAGGGCTAATATTGCACGCTCAAAGAAGCTTACCATGGGGACGCTTACCCTGAACGCGGAGGAGATGTCCGCCGTGCTTGACGGCGAGGATGTGCCTTTGACGGTGCGGGAGTTCCAAATCCTTTATAAGCTCCTGTCCTACCCGAAAAAGATATTCACCCGCGCTCAGTTGATGGACGAGTTCTGGGGACTGGACAGTGAGGTAAGCTCCCGGAGCGTCGATGTTTTTATTACACACCTGCGCGCAAAATTTGAGGGGTGCGATGACTTTGAGATCGTCACCATTCGGGGACTTGGCTACAAGGCGGTGTTAAAATGAAAACGGGACTTTTCCGGACGGTATTCGCCAGAGACAAGAGAGTCAAAACGGGATACTTCCAGCTTGCCACCTACTCTTATCTGTTGGGTGGAGTCGTGTTCACCACCATGACCAATTTTGCCGCCTACGTATTACTTACGCGAATGGAGGGCATGGCGGTTCCCCTGCGTATTTTCGCCATGATCGGTGAAGTTCTTTTTTCCGCTTTCCTATTGTATCTCGGCTTCGGCTTTGCCAACTACAACTTCTATGTAAAGCCCATGAGAGCCATCGCGGAGGCGGCGCGCCGCGTTGCAGACGGTGACTTTACCGTCCGCCTTGACGAAGGGGCCCAACGTGATGAATACGCCGTTCTGGCTGAGGACTTCAACACGATGGTTCGGGAGCTTGCCGGGATGGAGACCATGCGCACGGATTTTATCTCCAACGTCTCCCATGAGTTAAAATCCCCGTTGGCGGTGATCCAGAGCAGCGCCATGGCACTTGCAGAGGAGACACTAAGTGATGCGCAGAGAGAGGAACACCGAAAGGCCATCCTCACCGCCACAGGCAGGCTCAGCGGTCTTGTGACGGATATTTTGAAGCTGAACCGCCTTGAGAATCAGGAGATATTCCCCGAAAGTCAGACATTTTCGCTGGACGAACAGCTTCGCCGGTGCGTGGTTGCCTGCGCGGACCGGTGGGAGGAAAAGGAGCTTGAGCCGGATATCGACCTGGAGGAAGTGGAATTCACCGGCGATGAGGGACTTCTTGAGATCGTCTGGAACAATCTTCTCTCCAACGCCGTCAAGTTCTCAAACTCAGGCGGAGTTCTGGGGGTCTCCTTGCGTCAGGATGGGGAGCTTGTCCGGGTGACTGTCCGGGACACCGGCTGTGGCATGGACCCTGAGACGCAAAAGCGCATCTTTGAAAAGTTCTACCAGGGAGATACCTCCCACGCTGCCCAAGGCAACGGCCTGGGGCTGGCTCTTGTGAAGCGCGTACTGGACATCGTGGGCGGGGAGATATCCGTCACAAGCACCCCCGGAGAGGGATCGGCCTTCACCGTAACGCTGACGGCCAAATAACAAGAATCCGCGCCTTATGGACGCGGATTTTTTACATCTTAACATTCAGCTAACATAAGTTCAACCTTTCAATAACAAAGCCGGAGTATTATCTAATCAAACAAAGGGGCCGGGATAAAGGCTCCGGTATGAAAGGAAGCTTATTTATGTTCTACATTGCTCTTATCTCCGCCATCTCCGCGATCCTCGTCGGAGGCTTTATTTACGCTGTCAAGTCCCTGACTGTATAAGTTAGGCGTTACACCCTGATCGGTATGCGCTTGGGGTCACGCCGTATTGCTTACGAAAGCTGTCCGAGAAATGGCTCTGGGAGCAGAACTGAAGGCGCGCGCCGATTTCTCGGATGTCCTCCTGGGTCGAGCGCAGGAGGTGGGCCGCACGCTCCAGACGTTTTTTGCGGATGTAATCGCTGGGCGCAAGCCCCGTCTCCTTTTTGAACTTCCGGCTCAAATAGTATTCCGCATAGCCTGAACGCTGCGCCAGGGAAACAAGGTCAAGCGGCTCCTCCAGGTGGAGGTCAATATAGTCACACAGGGCTTGAATGGGCTGCGAAAGGCCGCCTGTTCGGCACTGATGGACACGCCGTATGTAGTCCTCCTGCATGGGGAGCGCGATCTCCATCAGGTCCGGGACGGATCGGCACGCCTCAATGCTCTGAAAGTATCTGTCAGAGAGGGTGTAACTGACCTCCGGGTCAAGTCCGCCCTCCATGGCGGCGCGGGAGAACAGGACAAGACAGGTGATGACGGCGTTTTTCATCTGCCTCAGCGCGTCATCGCGGCTGAGCTTACCCATGCGGCCCGTAACGGATATTCTGTCCATGTGCGCGCGGAAGTTGGCGATGTCCCCTTCCCGGACAATGCGCAGCATCTCCCTCTCTGCCTCATAAGTACCGTGGGCGCTGACATTTTCCTCCGGCTCCGGAGTCGTTCTATTGAGCTTACTGTCATCGTATCTCAGGTCGTTAACACCCACTTGGCCGCCTGTGACGCAGTGATGGAGCATGATGGCGTATTCAAAGACCCTGTTCAGAGATATGACCGGCACCCCGTTAAAAAACTGCCGTGCTTGCTCCCGCAGAGCAGCCGTCATGCCCCGGTGGGAAAGCTGTGCTTCCAGACTCTTCGTGGACACGGTGTCCAGAAAGACAGGCCCCAGAACATAGGACCGCACCATCTCCCCGCCCTCTAAACGCGGTTGGAGAATCCACAGCATACCGATCTCGTTGGACATGAGTATGGGCAAATCGTTCTCGTTGGGGAACTGCCGAATGGAATCGTCCCCTCGAAGCAGAGTGAAAAGGTTGTTCACCGCTGCCTCGTGGGGGCAGTTGCTTTTAATAAGATGCCAACCGCTGTCGTACTGCCAGAGGTAGAGGTCGTGACAGCAAAGGAGCATACTCGAAAAAAGTTCCACACGAGCATCCAGCTCTGACGTGTCCAAAGCTCACGCGCCTCCTGTCACAAAAGATACCCCTGAAGGGATGGAATGTCCTTCATATCCTCAAACTTGATTTCGCCGTGAAGCTGTTCGGACTCCCCGGCGATCACGGCGGCGAACACAAATTGAGCCAGCGCGGATTTGAGATCCAGATTATCCCCTTCTGGCGTTACATATGTCACCGAGCCACGGCACTTTTGCACCGCCTGGAGAAATTTCGGAATATTGGCGTTTGGTTGGAGTTTCATATGGACCTCCGAATCTAAATTGTTGCGTTCATTATAGAGCAGGCGTGGGTTTTATTCTATCACAAATTCGCTATACTTTCAATCTAAATGTCTATTTTTAAAGAATAGATATTTGAATTATATTTTTATCAAATTTGTGATAACGCTTTTTTCCTCCTTCTGTTATGCTTATGATACCAACGGCATTTTCAATATTATACGAGGAGGAAGAAAAATGAAAGAATCGTTCCTTTCCCGCGTATTCTCATCACCTAGGCTCGATTCGCGCATACACTCGGCAAACACGCAGAAAAGCGAAATGTGGCTGGGCTATTTCGCCGGACCTTGCTTTGTGTACATGGTCTACTATTCGGTTGCCGGTACATACCTGACTCAGTTCTACACCGATGTTCTGGGCCTTGCAGGCATCTTCCTGACGCTGATGCCGGTGTTCTCCAAGGTTTTCGACGCCATCACAAACATCATCATGGGCCGCATTATTGACCGCACGCGCACAAAGCAGGGTAAGGCCCGTCCTTGGGTGGCCATCTCCGGTGTGCTGATGGCGATCACGGGCATCCTCCTTTATACGATTCCCACGGCCAACTACACCGTGCAGATCGTGTGGATCGTTGTGAGCTACAACCTGTTCTTTGCTCTTGCGTTCACCATTTATAATATGTCTCACGCGTTAATGGTCCCGCTCTCCACCCGCAACACCAAGCAGCGCGACGGTCTTGCCATGATGACCAGTGCCGGTATGAACATGATTCCCGGCCTTCTTGTCACCATTATTCTCCCCGTGATCATCCGTATGGTGGGCGTGGGTTCCGCCGCCCAGGGACGTTGGATCGGGTTCATGTCCGTCATATCCATCCTGGCCATCCCCGGCACACTGGTTGAGTATTACTTCACCAAGGAGCGTGTCACTGAGGACAGCCAAGCCTCCAAGGCCGAAGAAGACGCGGTTGTATCCATGTCAAAACAACTCAAGGCGTGCTTCTCCAACAAGTACTGGCTTATCATCATGGGTTTTACCCTTATCTACAACATTCTGAATATCCTCCAGACAAACATCATGCCCTACTATGCCAACTGGGTCCTCTCCAACTCCGTGGCCGGCGGTACGAACCTCCAGGTGCTCATCAACGCCGTGGGGCAGGCGCCGCTGGGATTTGGAATCTTTCTCCTTTGGCCGCTGGTCCGCAAGTTTGGCAAGCGCCGGGTCATGATGACCGGGTTCCTCATTGCTGCCCTGGGATGCCTTGGCATCATGCTGAACTCCCGGCCTGAGAGCTTTGGCATTGTTATTGGGCTTCTGCTTGTCCGTTCCCTTGGCGCTATTCCCACCTATGCTATGGCTGCGCAGCTTGCAGAATCACTTGACCATATCGAGTATGTCAACGGTTTCAGGGCTGACGGTTTTTCCGCCTCAGTCTATGCAATCATCATTACTGTGACTGCCGGCATCGGACAGTCCATCATCCTTGGCGGAGTCAGCCTATTCGGGTATATTGCCCCTGAAGGCGGCGTGGACCAAGTCATTGAACAGCCTTCCGCTGTCAAGTGGTTTTTCATTGCGTGCTTCGTGGGTGTTCCGATGGTGGGCTACATCATCGGCTCCATTCTCCAGCTTTTCTTCAACGTGGAGGACAAAATGCCGGAGATCCAGGCGGAGATTGTGAACCGCCGCCGCGCCGCGTGTGAGGCGAGAGGCGAGGTCTACATCTCCCCGGAGGAAAAGGCCGCCATTGAGCAAGCCGAGCAGGAGAAAATCTCCGAGGCCAAGCGTATCGAGGAGCTAAAGGCATTCTGCGCCAAGAAGGGCCTGGACTTTGAAACCGAGGAAGCAAAATATCAGGCGAAATTAGCTGCGCAAAGAGCAAAAGCCGAGGCAAAGGCGAGCAAAAAGAAGAAATAAGATCATTTGAGGGCGGCGGCATCACACCGTCGCCCTTTTAAACGGAAGTTTGATTATAAGTTAAGGAGGCAATCATGTCATTTTCAAAGGATTTTCTTTGGGGCGCGGCCAGCGCCGCCGCACAAATAGAGGGCGCGTGGGACGAGGACGGGAAATGTCCCAGCATTTGGGACGTGGCAGGTAAGCACATCAAAAACGGACAAGACTGCCACACCGCCTGCGACCACTACCACCGCTATAAGGAGGACGTGGCGCTGATGAAGGAGATGGGGCTGAAATCCTATCGTTTTTCGATCTCCTGGCCCCGCATTATGCCCGAAAAGGGCAAGGTAAACCCCAAGGGCATCGAGTTTTACAAAAGCCTGGTCGCCGAGCTGAAAGCAGCGGGCATTGAGCCGCTTGTGACGCTTTACCACTGGGATATGCCCCTTTGGGCGGACCGGGAGGGCGGCTGGAAGTCCACGAAAATCATCGAGTACTACCTTGAATATGTAAAGGTGGTGGTAGAGGCGCTGTCGGGGGATGTAAGGTACTGGATGACTGTCAACGAACCCCAGGTGTTCATTATGTCGGCGTATGTGATCGGCAATTTCGCGCCCTTTGAACACGCCGTTTTTTCCTACAAAAATTGCTTGCGTCATATGCTCCTGGCCCACGGGAAGGCCGTGAGGCTCATCCGGGAGACGGCAAAGCAAAAGCCCATCATTGGTCTTGCTATGGCCGCCACCACATACATCCCGGACAGCGAGGATGAGGTGGGCTTGCGTGACGCGGCGCAAAAGTCCTTTGAATCCGCCGTGGGTGAGGGTAGCAACGGGCTGTACTGCGACCCCATAGCGTTGGGAAAAGCCAGTAAAATGCTTCGGCGTAAGCTGAGCGCAGAGGATCTGAAAACCATCTCCGAACCCATTGACTTCATCGGCGTCAACGTTTACCAGCCCTCCAATGGGATGATCAATAAGAAGGGCTACGATACCAGCACCCTCCCCAAGACCATGATGGGCTGGGTCATTGACGGGCGGTGCCTCTATTGGACCATCCGGCAGTATTATGAGCGGTATCATCTGCCCATCATGGTGACGGAGAACGGCATGGCAAACCCTGACACCGTGGGGGCTGACGGCAAAGTGCATGACGACATCCGCGTGAAATTCCTGGACGACTTCCTCTCCGGCCTCCGTCGGGCCGTGGACGAGGGCATCCCGGTCTTGGGCTATCAGCACTGGTCCATAATGGACAACTTCGAGTGGTGCGAGGGCTACGGGCCACGCTTCGGCCTCATCCATGTGGATTACAAAACCCAGAAACGCACCATAAAGGACAGCGGCCGGCATTACGCCGAGATCATCCGAACAAACGGGGAGAATTTGTATTGAAGCGGAAAGGAATGAACATACGCATGAAACATCAGGCATTCAATCCCTACCTCCCCAGCTATGAGTATGTCCCTGATGGTGAACCACGGGTGTTTGGTGACCGCCTATATATCTACGGCAGCCACGACCAATTTGGCGGCACGGATTTCTGCCTGAACGACTACGTCTGTTGGTCGGCACCCCTGACGGATCTCTCGGATTGGCGCTATGAGGGCGTGATCTATCGAAAGGATCAGGATCCCCGCAACAAAGATGGGAAGATGCACATGTGCGCGCCGGACTGCGTACGGGGGCCGGACGGGCGCTATTACCTCTACTATCAGCTTCATGTCCTGACCTGCACCTGTGTGGCCGTGGCGGACAGTCCAGTTGGGCCTTTTGAATATTACGGCTGTGTGCAGCACCCGGACGGCACGCCCTGGGGCGAGAAGAAAGGCGACAGCTTTGCCTTCGACCCTGGCGTACTGGTGGACGATGACGGCAGAATCTATCTCTATGTGGGCAATTCGCCCGCCCCCGGCTTTTTCAAGACAGTCCTGAAGTTGCGAGGAAACCGCGTGGAGGAGGCGGTGTGCCTGGAACTGGAATCGGATATGATAACCGTCAAGGGCGGTGAGCATCCCATTGTCCCAGGCCCGGCACTGGCAAAAGGAACGGCATATGACGGCCACGGTTTCTTTGAGGCCAGCTCCATCCGCAAAATTGACAGGCATTATTACTTTGTCTATTCCTCCATTCTTAGCCATGAACTGTGTTACGCAGTCAGTGACAAGCCTACCGGGGACTTTCACTTCGGAGGAACGCTGGTGAGCATAGCCGACATCGGATATAGAGGCAACCCGACACCACTGAATTACACGGGCAACACCCACGGCGGCATGGCAGAAATAAACGGTCAGTGGTATATCTTCTACCACCGCCAGACCAACAAAATGAAGTGCTGCCGTCAGGCGTGTGCGGAGAAGCTCACCATTGCGCCTGATGGCTCGATTCCTCAGGTCGAGGTCACATCCTGCGGCCTGAACGACGGGCCGCTGGCGGGAAAGGGCAGCTATGATGCCCGTATTGCTTGCAATCTCAGCGGCAAGGATGGTACATTCAAGAGTGATGATGCCCGCAAAAAGGATAAAAAGAATATTCACCCATACTTTACACAGAGCGGCACAGATCGGGAGAAAAATGGTGACCAGTATATCGCAAATATGACGGATGGATGCTGGTGCGGGTTCAAGTATTTCTCCTTTGACGGAACAGAAAACACGCTGACCGTCACCGTGCGCACAGGTGCTGTGGGAACCTTGCGGGTGTACACCGACCGTAATCTGCCGCCTGTGGCTTCCATATCTGTCGATCCATGCGATGGCTGGACTGAGTTCTCGGGTAAACTGTCATTGCCTGGCGGAAACGCACCGCTGTATTTCGTTTATAGCGGTGACGGAAAGCTGGACTTCTCTGCGTTTGAGATTCGATAAGGGGGATAACCATTTATGCAAAGACTGGATTTTTGTCATGGTTGGACGTTTTGTAAACAGGGACGTTCCGGCGCCGCTCCCGTTACCCTGCCCCATGACGCTATGATCCATGAGGCGCGGGACGCCAAGAATCCCAGCGGCAGCGCACAGGCGTTCTTTCCCGGCGGGGCGTATGTCTATGAAAAGACCTTTACAGCGCCGGAGGGGTTTGAGAACGGGCATTTTGTGCTTGAATTCGAGGGCGTCTACAAGAACGCCAGAGTGTCTGTCAACGGGAAACCGGCAGGCGGCGCGGCGTATGGGTACATACCGTTCTTCATAAATCTCGACGGGCTTCTCAAGACCGGCGAGAATGTCATCCGCGTGGAGTGCGAGAACCGGGACCAGCCGGACTCCCGTTGGTACTCCGGCGCGGGGATCTACCGCCCAGCGTGGCTCTGGCAGGGACCGGCGGAGAGCATTGAGCCGGAGAGCGTGAAGATCGGCACCGTCACCGTCAATCCCGCCGTTATCCGCATTCAGTCACCTCAGCCCGTGACGGTTGAGGTGGAGGGAGTCAGCGGCCAAGGGACGGATTTTACCCTCACGGTCCCCAACACCAAGCTGTGGAGCGCCGAGACGCCAAATCTCTATACCGCCCACGTCACCAGCGGCGCGGACAGCCAGGACATCCCCTTCGGTATCCGGCAGATCACCTGGGGCAACAAGGGCCTCTACGTCAACGGCATCCCCACCCTCCTGCGGGGCGGCTGCGTCCACCACGACAGCGGCATCCTGGGTGCGGCCACCTATGACGAGGCGGAGTACAGAAGGGTAAAGATGCTCAAGGAGGCGGGCTTCAACGCCATTCGCTCCTCCCACAACCCCTGCTCCCGCGCCCTGCTGGACGCCTGTGACAAGCTGGGCGTGTACGTCATGGACGAGGCGTGGGATATGTGGTACAATCACAAGAACAAGTACGACTACGCCTCCCAGTGGCGGGAGAACTTCAAGTCCGACCTGCGGGCCATGGTGAGCCGGGACTACAACCATCCCAGCGTCATCCTCTATTCCATCGGCAACGAGGTCAGTGAACCCGCCAGAGACGAGGGCGTGGAGGCCGCACGGGAGATGGTGGCACTGCTCCATGAGGCCGACCCCACTCGGCCCGTCACCGGGGGCTTTAACCTGATGATCATCGCCTCAGCGAAGAAAGGCAAAGGTGTCTACGACGAGGAGGGCGGCGGCCGGGACGAGTCCGGCGACAAGGCCATGGCGGGGATGAACTCGACCCTTTTCAACATGGTCACCAACATGGTGGGCACCGGCATGAACAAGTCCGCCAACTCCAAAAAGGCTGATGAGGCGGTGAGCCCAGTCATGGACGCGCTGGACATCTGCGGCTACAACTACGCCTCCGGGCGCTACCCCCTGGACGGCAAGCTCCACCCGGACCGGCTCATCTTCGGCAGCGAGACCTTCCCCCAGGACATTGCGAAGAACTGGGAGATGGTGAAGAAATACCCCTATCTCATCGGGGATTTCATGTGGACGGCCTGGGACTACCTGGGCGAAGCGGGCCTTGGAGCCTGGGGCTATACCCCGGACAGCAAGGGCTTCAACAAGCCCTATCCTTGGCTGCTGGCGGACACCGGGGCTATGGACATACTGGGCGACCCCAACGGGGAGCTGTTTCTGGCACAGGCCGCCTGGGGGCAGCTGGACGCGCCCAAGATTGCCGTTCAGCCCATCAACCACGACACCAAGCCCGCCAAAATGGTCTGGCGCGGCACCAACGCCATCCCCTCCTGGAGCTGGCAGGGGTGCGAGGGGAGGAAAGCTGTTATTGAGGTCTATACGAATCAGCCTACGGTAGAGCTGTTTCAGGACGGCAAGTGCCTTGGCAGGAAGAAAACAAAGCTCTGCAAGGCGGTGTTCAACACGGCCTTTCACCCCGGCAGGCTGGACGCGGTCAGCTACGATGCCTCCGGGCGGGAGATGGGGCGAAGTGTTCTCACCTCCGCTGACGGGGCCTTGCGGCTTACTGTCGCCCCAGAGGTTCCGGAGGCTGGAACCGGCGAGATCGTATACATCCCCGTGTCCGTCACCGACGCGGACGGCGTGGTGGAGTCCAACGCGGACATTGCCGTTGCCGTCACCGTGGAGGGCGGCGAGCTTCTGGCTTTCGGCTCCGCCAACCCCCGGACGGAGGAGCGGTTTGACGCGGGGAAATACACCACCTACTACGGAAAGGCCCTGGCCGTCGTCCGCATGGGCGCGGGCGATTTGACGGTCACCGCCTCCAACGAAAAAATGAGCGCAAGCGCCGTTATCAAGCACAAGTGAGGTGTCATATGAAAGCAAACCATTTGAGAACGGAATATCTTGAAAACCCCATCGGTTTGGGAAATTCCCGGCCCCGCTTTTCCTGGCACTGTGAGGGCGGCGTCACCCAGACGGCCTATCAGATCACGGCGGCGCGGGACGGCGAGGCGGTTTGGGACACCGGGAAGGTCGCTTCCTCCCGCATGACCCACATTCCGTATGAGGGCGAAGCCCTTCACAGCCGGGACCGGGTGGAGTGAACCGTCACCCTCTGGGATGAAAACGGTGTCCCCGGTGAGTCAATGAGCGCGTCCTTTGAGCTGGGACTTCTGGAATCCATCGACTGGAGTGCCCAATGGATTAGCGGCATCGTCGCGCCCAAAAAGGGCAGGAGATACCCGGTGGACTGCTTCAAAAAGGAGTTTTCCGCGAAAAAGAGCGTAAAACGGGCGCGGCTCTACGCCACGGCCAGGGGCGTTTACGACGTCACCCTCAACGGCACGCGGCTTGCGGATCACGTTTTAGCCCCTGGCATCACGGACTACCGCAAGCGGATACAGGTCCAGACCTACGATGTGACGGCGCTGATGGCGGAGAGCAACGCTCTTGAGCTCCGGCTGGCTGACGGCTGGTTCCGAGGCAGCTCGGCGGCCTACGGGGTGGTGGATGTCTACGGACGGCAGACCAGCGTGATCGCGCAGTTGGAGATCACCTATGAGGATGGAACCACCGAAACTGTGATTACCGACGAGACATGGAGTTGGTCTAACGACGGACCCATCCGGTTCGCCGACCTGAAGGACGGCGAGGTGTACGACACCCGGATGACACCCACTTATCTGGGGAGCGCCAAGGTAGTCGAGGGGCCGAAGGGCGTGGAGCTTTGCGCCTCCGATAACGTCCCCGTCCGGGAGCACGAGCGGTTTGTCCCCACCAGAGATGATCAAATTTTGGACTTCGGGCAGAATATTGCGGGGTATCTTGAATTCACCGTGAAGGGGCGGCCCGGACAGATGTTCACCCTCCGCATGGGCGAGGTGGTGCGCGACGGCCATGTGGACCTCTCCGGCATCCAGGAGCGCAAGCCCGTGGGCGGCTGGACCCAGACGGCCTTGCTGAAAAAGCTCCTGACGGGCAAGACCCCCGGCGAGACGGTGGGGACGCCTTTGCAGGAAATACGCTTCACCTGCTCCGGCAGTGTGGACCGGTATAAAACCAGCTTTGCCGTGTTCGGCTTTCGGTACGCGGAGATCATCGGCGAGGCGGACTTTGAGAATATTTCCGCAATCGCTGTGTACTCGGACATGGAGCGGACAGGCAACTTCCAATGCTCCGATGAGCGTGTTAACCGCCTCCTGGAGAACACTCTCTGGAGCATGAAGGGCAACTTCCTGGATATCCCCACCGACTGCCCCACAAGGGAGCGGCTGGGCTGGACCGGGGACGCGCAAATCTTCTTTGACACCGGCGCCTATCTCATGGACACCGCCGCCTTCTTCCGCAAGTGGCTCCGAGACATGAGAGACTCCCAGTACAAAAACGGCCTTCTGCCGGCTGTGCTGCCATACGAGGGCGTGGAGATGATGTATAAGTCCACCGGCTCCTCCGCTGGCTGGGCGGATGCGGTGTATCTCATTCCCTGGCGGTACTATCTGCGGTACGGCGACAGGGAACTGCTGGAAAGCTGCTGGCCCATGATCCGCAAATTCGCGGAATATCTTTTAAAGAGCGTGGATAAGGACGGCCACTATGAGAAGGGCATCCATCTTGGCGAGTGGCTGGAGCCGGAGGAGTTCCGGGACCAGGTCTACGGGGCCCAGGCCAAGCACCCGGAGGAGTGTACGGCGTATCTTTATCTTGCCATGACCACCATGGCCGAGATCGCTGAGCTTTTGGAGCCGGAATATGCGGTCAAGCTCCGTCAGGCGGCGGAGAGGGCAAAATCTGTCTACCCGAAATACGCCGAGTTGGACACCGACCGGCAGGCCAAGTTGGTCCGGCCCCTGGCTCTGGGCCTCCTGGACGGGGAGACGAAGAAGAACGCCCAGACACGGCTCAAAAAGGCGGTGGAGAATTACAACTACCGGGTGGGCACCGGCTTTCTCTCCACGCCGTTCCTGCTCCCGGTGCTGACGGAGGCGGGGGAGGCCGAGACGGCCTACAGGATGCTCCTGAACACCGAAAAACCAGGCTGGCTGGCGGAGGTGCTGGACGGGGCCACCACCATCTGGGAGAACTGGGAGGGCGATTTGAGCCAGAACCACTATTCCCCAGGCGCTGTGTGCCAGTGGCTTTTCGACACCTGCGCGGGCATCCGGGTGACCGGGAAGCGTAGCTTCCGTATTGCCCCCACCCCCGGTCCGGGCCTTGATCACGCATCGGCGGAATACCTGAGTCCCTATGGCCCGGTCAGCTCCGGCTGGGAGCGGACAGAGAGCGGCATACATTACAAAATCACCGTCCCCGCCAACTGCACGGCAACGATTTGCGTCGGCGGCAGGACGGAGACGGTGACAGCGGGGGTGTACGAGTATGACGTATAACAGAATATATCCCGGCAAGCCCTGGCTGGATACCGCAGGCATACCCATCCAGGCCCACGGCTTCTCCGTCTTCTGGAATGAGGAGAAAAAGCTGTGGTACTGGTACGGCGAGAACAAGGAAAAGACCATGGGCGGCAAAAAGAACACCGTCTGGCACTGGGGCGTGCGGCTCTACACATCCCCGGACCTGATGAACTGGACGGACCGGGGGCTCATCATCCCGCCGGAGCCCCAGGACCTGACAAGTCCGCTCCACCCCACCTACTGCATGGACCGGCCTCACATCCTCTACTGCAAGAAGACCGGGAAATATGTGGCGTGGCTGAAGATCATGGGCAGTGAGGTCAGCCAGTTCATGTCCGTGCTGACGGCGGACAAATTCGAGGGGCCCTACACCTTCGCCCGCAGAATCTACAAGCCCCTGGACATGGACACCGGCGACTTCTGCCTCCACGCCGACCCCGACGGCAAAGCCTACATATGGTTCGAGCGGCCACATTTCCAGCTCATCTGCGCCGACCTCACCGACGATTACACCGGCGTGACGGGCAAGTACAGCGTCCACTACGACGGCCTCCTGCCCCCGCTGACACGGGAGGCGCCCACCTATTTTGAGCGTGACGGCAAGCGGTATCTCTTTACCAGCGGTACCAGCGGGTACTACCCTAACCCCTCCAAGGTCTGCGTCTTCACGGACCCCCACGGGGAATACCGGGACCTGGGTGACCCGTTCATTGGGGATAAGAGCAACACCAGCTTTTCCTCCCAGATCACATCGGTCATTCAAATCCCCGGTACAGATCGTTATATCGCCTGCGCCGACAGGTGGATGCCCCAGTGGTATGTGAAACCCATGGCGAAGCAGATCATAGCCGGTATGGAGCGCCACTTCAAGGACTACAAGCCGGACACAACTCCCCGCCCGGTGACGCCCCTTCCCGGCACGCTCCAAACCCACCCGGAAAACACCGCCGCGTCCCGCTACGTCTGGCTGCCCATAGAGTGGCAGGGCGAGAAGCCCGTCATTCGATGGGTGGATGAGTGGAAACCGTAACACTGAGAAACAAATTTACGCCACATTTCCGCAGGAAGTGTGGCGTAAACCTCTTTTTTTGAAGAAAGTTGCCCTGTGGGTGCAGAATCGAAAATCCATCCTTCGGATGCGGAGAGGCGTTTGTCCGGGAACCGGCTGAGGACCCGGAAAAGCCGCAGAAAGCTTTGCGCGGAGAGAAAATGGCCACGAGCATTCTTTTCACAGACCCGGCAGACACGGCTTTAACGCGGACCCCAATACGATCGCCGACTTGCTTCAGAGATGCGGTCATATTCTCCATCACGGAGAAACCGACCCGGAGACTGTCGGCGCTGGGCTGACTGATGATGAAAAGGAGCAGCTAAAGGCATTATTGCATAAAGTTTTGAATGGTCTTGAGTAAGCCGCGCGAGAAAAGGCTCAAGACAATATAAGAAGAACCGATGACAAGTGAGAAATCACAAGTCATCGGTTCTTCTTTTTCCCCCAGGAATGTCCGTACTGCAAAAAAATAAGTCAGCCTGCAACGCGGCTCAATCAGAGATAAGCGAATATGCCATTTCTACGCTGGCAATCAATCTTTTGTATTAAAAAATTTTTTGACCATAGGGGGTTATAATTTTCAAAAAAATTCGGCAATAGGGGAATGTGAGAGTAATTGAAAAGTCTTGACAGGGCAACAGAGGGTGCGCCACGCCCCTATCCGCTTTAAGCTGGATGAGCACCCGTATCTTTCTTTCAAAAATTTTTTCGGAGAAGGGTTAACTCTGGCGTTTCTTTTGTCCGTTGTAAAGCGAGAGGGAGTGATAGCCCTCATGCGCCATACCGGAGAGATATGGTCGAGGAAAACAAAAAATATCTTTATTTTAAAAAATAAGTTCGGTTTTTGCCCCCGTGAGTTGTGGTAATAGAAGTAGAGAGGTAAACAGCTACTCACTGCTCCTTGGCGATTCACGCTCTCTTGTTTCATCCGAAAAATACTTTCATGGCAACAGTTCAATTCGGGATACGCAAGCCATTTCAAAAAATTCGGAAATAGGGGGTTGTGGTTTGCGAACAGTTTGTCCGTTGTAAAGTGAAGGGGTGTGATGGCCATTATGCCCGTCCATTTTGCCGCCGCGCCAACAGGCTCATCAAATTATTTTAATTTTTTTGAAAAATGAGGGCATAGATTTTGAGATTTTTTCACAATAGGTAAGTGTGAGGGCACTTAAGCGGCATCAATCTTCCTGTTCTGCCCTCTCAAAGTCAAAACACTTCATCGAAAGCCTTCACCGACTGCTCCGCTTCTTTCTTTTTCAAAAAAATTTTTGAAAGGGGGGTGTGATTTGCGGAAAATTTGTCCGTTGTAAAGTGAAAGGGAGTGATGGTCCTCATACTGTTCCATACGGGAGAGACAAGATTCAAGAAAAATTTAAAAAAATAATTCCACTTTGAGGCCCTGCGAGTTGTGGTAATAGAAGTAGAGAGGTAAATAGCCACTCACTGCTCTTTGGCGGTTCACCCTTTCCGACTCCACATTTTACGCGAATTTCCTTTCCGGCAACTCGTTCATCAAAAAATGCAAAATATTTTGAAACAACCCCCTCTTTTGCCTTTGTAAGTATCCGATGGTAAGTGAGGGGAGTATGCAAGCCTTCACCTGCCCCGTCTCTTTCGTCTTCGAAAAAATTTCGGAGAGGGGGGTGTGATTTACGGATTTTTGTCCGTTGTTGGGTGAAGGGGCGAAATAATTCCCATGTCGTCCAATACCGAAAAGCAGCGACCAAGATGAATCGAGAAAAAATTTCAAAAATCTCTTGGTCATTTGCGGATTTTTCGGGATGGATAATAGAGGGGTAAATTTACCCTCAGGTGTTCTTTGACAATTTCATATCCGGCAACTGGATAACTTTAGCGGACGGTCCCCGAAAGGGACAGCGGCGGGCGGATGCGCCAAGACCTTCCTGTGCAGACTTCTGCATCAAAAGACGGCCTTTAAGGAAGCGAGCGTACAAACCATTCGAACCGCACCGGCTTTGGCAAGCCGCGCCACGACCCCGTCCGCCTACAATGATACCCCTGCCCAGCCACAGACTCAACCAATGGGGGCAGCTCGGAGAGATCCTCGGAGGGGTGAGATTCCCGGAGTGTGACGCCAGTCGCAGTTCAGTTGTACGCCCTTGGCTTCGGGAAGTAGTGTCGAATGGAGGCTGTAAGAAGTAAGTATCAAAAAAACAAACCAAGGGACCACTCTGTGTTCCGGAGTGGTCCCTATGTAAAATAAACACATTCTACTTTATAGAAGGGATGATAATGAAAAAACAAATTTACCACAGCATCGACGACCTGCCCGATTTCTGCACAGTCTCGGATTTCTCTGTCCTCTTCGGCGTCTCACGGGCCACGGCGTACCGCATGGCGGCCCAAGGCAACATCCCGTGTATCCACATCGGCAGACGCGTGGTGATGTCCAGAGAGCATATCCGGCGTTGGGCGGATCAGGCGGCGGGGATGGGGGCATGATGATGTCGAGAAACGAAAAGGGAACCGGCAGTCTCTATCAGGCCAAGAACAAGACTTGGGTCTATCAATACAACGAGGATGGCAAACGCAGGACCCGGCGCTTCAAGAAAAAGGCCGAAGCCCGTCTCTTCATTGAGTCCCTCAACAAAGCCAACGCCACTCTGATCTCAAGGGCCTCTATCGCCCCTTCCCCCGCAAGGACAGCCGGCGTCATTACCGTGGGCGACTGGTTCGACCGCTGGCTTGAGACATACGCAAAACCCTCGGTCAAACTCTCAACCTATTGCAGTTACGAGCTTTACATCCGCGCCCACATCAAACCCGTGATCGGCGAGAAGTACATGAACACCATCACCGCTGATGAGCTGCAAGAGTTCTTCAACGACCGCGGCGCCAACGGCAACCTCCAGCGTCAGGGCGGCCTGTCCCCCAAGACGCTGACCAACATCCGCAACATGATGCACATTGCCTTCGACCAAGCACTGAAGAACGGCATGATCACCGTCAACTTCGTGGAGAGTGTCCGTCTCCCCAAAGCGGAGAAGAAAGAGATGCGCGTCCTGGACCGGGAGGAACAGTCCCGTCTCATCGCCGCGGCCCGTCTCGCTCCGGAGCCCGCCGCCTTCGGAATCATCTTCGACCTGTTCACGGGCCTGCGGATCGGTGAGCTGTGCGGGCTGAGGTGGAAGAACGTCAACATGGACGACCACTCAATAAGAGTCTGCGAGACACGCAACCGTCTACCGAACTTCGACGACACCATAGAGACAGCCACCAGCGTGAGAACCGTGGAGAGCACCAAGACCTCCAGCTCCCGCCGGACGGTCTACATGACCGACAGCCTCTATAAAGACTTCCAGCAGTACATGAACATCCAGCTCTCCCTCAAAAAGCAGTACCCGTCCTACAATCCGGACGGGTACGTGTTCTGCCAGGAGAACGGCGACCCCTACGAGCCGAGGACCTACGAGGACTTGTTCAAGCGCTGCGTACGGCAGGCGGGCATCCGTGACGCCAACTTCCACGCCCTCCGTCATACCTTCGCTACCCGGAGTCTAGAGCAGGGCATGGACGTGGTGACTCTCTCCAAGCTCTTAGGCCACGCCAACCCCTCTGTCACCATGGACAAGTACGGCCACGCCATCGACGACCACAAGCGCCAAAGCGTCCAACTCCCGGATGACCTCTACGCCGCCCCGCCCCAGCCGCCGGACCTGCAACCGTCCCCAAGGATGACCATGGAGTGGTGAAGGCAACTGCATCACGGTTCCAAATAAAAATCGGAAAAACTGCATCAGATAAGCATCAAAAACCGATTTGGAACATCATGTAAAATAAATCGCTCGAAAAAGTTATAAGAAACACCGGATTTCTTGCGAAATCCGGTGTTTCATGGTTGCGGGGGAAGGACTTGAACCTACGACCTCCGGGTTATGAGGCAGGGGAAAAGCGTTTCTCCAGTATGATCCCGTCTCACAAGTTGCAGTATTCTCACTTTTTTGAGACTTCGGATAACTTATGAGACGAAATTCTCACAAATCTCAGTGCGATTGCATCAGATAAGCATCAGGCAGTTGAAAATTTTCTGAGATTTTCTTCGGGTTTTGAAATGACACATTACAATGACAAGGAGGTGTGAAATGAAAACTACTATTGAAAAAAGTGCTTCAGGGGATGCACGGCTCACTGCTGAAATGCTCAGGCAAGCCGGCCTCGCTTGGGCGGGCGAGCTGGAGGTCCATGTCTCCGAGAGCGCGATCACCGTCACAAAAAAACAGATGTCCGCCAACGACCTGCGAGAAGCCATAGGCAGCCTCACTGCTCTTGCCGCTGAGTTCAAGGAGAGGGCCAACAAGATCTGCGCCGGCTGCGACGGAGAGGACTGTCCGTACCTGGAGGACGAGTTGGACGAGGGAGAGGAGGACGGCATATGAAAGAGACGAGCTGAGCGCCAAAAATCCGAGACCGGATTGGTGTGCTGACGGGAGGACAGGCCGAGGAGAGAATCTGAGAAACGGCCTCTTGAGATTGCGGATTGGGGAGCAGTCCTGCCTCGTCATGTTCTCCAATAGATGTACGGTGGTTCGGAAGAAGGTTGCGCGGAGACGCTGGAGACAGTCCCGTGGCATGGCAGTCAAAATATCACTCCTCTGCCGTGTCGGTGACAGAGACGTCCCGTGTTTCTCACAAGGCTACGAGGTTACCGTCAGTCAACACCATGCTGGAAGTACATCAGCGCGCTGAGGGTACCGAGATGGACCTGACGGAAGTTGTGAGGACGGCGCGTCACTGACTCAGGGACGTGAGGACGCGGTGCTCATCCCTCTGCGCTACTTTTCTGAGTCAATGTCGCTGACGCACTCCACTACACCGTGACGGTGAGCAAGGACGGAGAGGATAACTGGCTCCTCCGCGCTGACATGGTTCAGTCTGCCCCCTGCTATGTCAGCGGGTCGGGTTGTCTCTGTGAAATGTAGACTCGCATACAACGGATGCTCCGTGCTCCCTGTGAGAACAAAAGGCTACCACCAGCAGGCGTCCCCCTGTCTTGGTGGGTCACCACTCATCCTCTGCGTCTGCACTGCCTACATCTCGAATGACAATGGTGTGGATGTGCAGGTGGTGTGGATCAGTCGTCGCTCCGAGGAGAGCAGCGCAATCAGACGGAGGAGCCACAAAAGAAATTCTGCGCGAGCGTGTGTAAAAACCGAGGGGCGTGACGGCGGCGTATGGATTCAGTACAGAACGCACAACCCGCTGTCACGGCGCTGTTCGCCCCGTGTGCCGTTTTCCCCATCCGCGTGGGGCAGGCGCACCACTCAAAACAGGAGCGGCGTGTGGGCCGCTGTCGGGCGAGGTCAAGAGGACGTTTTTGGGCTTTTTGCCCCGTTCGATTATCGAACAAGATAAAGGGAGGTGGTCGCAAGCGACCCCTCCCGGCCACAAAGCCCCGCAGTGCGGGGCTTTTTTGAGTTTCACCGGGGTGGTCGGTAAAAACGGCTGCCCCGGTTTCAGGTGCACCTTGGGGCTGAAAACGCCCGTGGCACAAGGACTTTGGCTGTGTCACGGGCAGAAGGAGGACAATATTGGAAAATACTGAAAACAACAAAGTGAGGACCGCAGTGTGGCTCCGACCCACTGCCATCGAGGACATCGACCACTGGATGAAGCGGGACAACTGTAAAACGCGCAGCGAGTTCATCGACAACGCTCTCGCGTTCTATGTGGGCTACCTGGAGTCCAACGACGCCTCGGACTTCCTGGGCCCGGTGCTGTCGTCCATGATCCGTGGAATACTGGAGAACAACAATAACAGACTCCGCTCCCTCCTGTTCAAATGGGCGGTGGAACTCAACATGGCCTGCCACACCATCGCCGCCCACTTCCGGGTGGACGACATCGACCGCAAGGCCCTCCGGGCGTTCGCCATAGACGAGGTGAAGAAGACCTGCGGTCAGGTGAGCTTTGACCACGCGCTGGATGTGCAGAGACGTATCCCAGTGAAGGATGACACGAAGTGGCCAAGCTGATTTTTATCTCGCCCTATCTCAAGGGAGGGCAGGACAAGTCCAAGTTGGCGCATCGCACCAAGTACATCGCCACACGTGACGGAGTGGACCTGCTCAGGTCGGAGAGGGGCTCGGAGTCCGCCACAGAGAAACAGCGGGAGTATATCCTGCGGCTCGTCAAAACGTTTCCTCAGTCGAAGGAGCTTGCGGAGTACGAGGACTACCTCTCCATGCACACCAAGGACGCCGCGTCGGATTTCATTGACCAGGTATGGGAGCAGTTCATCGACTCCATGGATAAGCGCGAAAACTATCTGGACTACGTCTCTCACCGCCCCGGTGTTCAAAGTGACGGCGACCACGGACTGTGGGATAAGGACGGGAAGGTGCAAAATCTCAGTAAGGCCGTATCGGAGGTGGCGAATCACCCCGGCGTTGTGTGGACGCCGGTGGTATCGCTGCGGCGTGAGGACGCGGAGCGGCTCGGCTACACCGACGTGGACAACTGGAGGGCGCTGGTCAACTCCTGCGTCCAGGAGATAGCAAAGGGTTACAGGATACCGCTGGAGCATCTGCGCTGGTACGCCGCGCTGCACGAAAAAGAGAAGCACGTCCACATCCACATGGTGGTGTTCTCCTCCAATCCGAAGGAGGGCTATCTCACCAAGCAAGGTATCCGGGACATCAAGTCCGCGTTCGCCACGCGCGTCTTCGAGCAGGACCTGCTGCACACCTACGAGCGGAAGACCGAGTACCGGAACGCGCTTGGAAAGTCCGCACAGGAGAGAATGGCGGAGTTGGTGACATCCATGAACAGCGGCTCTGCTGTGAGCGAGAGGCTGGAACAGCTCATTGGCGAGCTGGCCGAGAAGCTCAAAACCACCAAGGGCAAGAAGGTCTACGGTTATCTGCCGCCCAGGGTCAAGAGTGTCGTCGACGAGATCGTGGACGAGCTGGCGAAGGACGAGAGAGTAGCGGCGGCGTACTCGCTCTGGCAGGATATGCAGGACGAGGTGGTGCGCACCTACACAGACGACCTGCCTGAGCGTGTGCCGCTCTCCCAGCAGAAGGAGTTCAAGCCTGTGCGGAACATGGTGATTCGCGAGGTGCTGAGGCTCTCCGAGCGCAGGGTCACATTTGAGGACGGGGACATGGACGACGAGCCGGAGAGCGCGGAGACAGTACCGCCTCCAATCTCCGGCATTCACAGGATCTATGAGCAAGCCGAGAGATACCGCAAGGCGAAGAAAACGCTCTACGATGAGGACGCCGACATGGACGAAAAGCGGTCCGCCATTGAAATGCTGGAGCGTCTGTGGGATGAGGGGTACACGATTGCCGCCCATCAGCTGGGTAAGGTCTACCGTGACGGGTTAGGAGTACCCGCTGATTGGGTGAAGGCCGAGGGATGGTTTCGGAAATCCGCGGAGCAGGGAACAGTCTGCTCTGCCTATGCTCTCGGTAAGCTCCTGCTCCCTGTCGGCCTGTCCACCGAGGCCATCCGCTGGCTCAAGTACGCCGCTGACAGCGGCGACCAGTACGCCCGTTACACGTTGGGTAAGGTCTATCTCGCTGGGGAAAACGCGGAGAAGGATGTTGATGTAGCCATCGATTACCTGAAAGCATCTGCCGAGCAGGGCAACCAGTACGCCCAATATACCCTCGGCAAGCTCTACCTGCTGGGCCGGGAGGTGCCACCTGACAGAGAAGCGGCGTTGTATTATCTCACACGGTCGGCGGAACAAGGAAACCGCTATGCCCAATTCTTCCTGAACCACCTGAACGACATTCGCACCCCGTCAGTCGGTCTGGCGGTGCTTCGGATGTTCCACCACATGGCAAATATCTTCCGCGACACCACCGCCCAGGACTCCACCCATATGGGCCTGCACATCGACCGCAAGCGCCGGCGCGAGCTTCAGGAGAAGCGCGTCGCCATGGGACATAAGGCGGACGACCGTGAGGATGAGAAGATGAATCAGACGATGGGGTAAACGGGCAAAAAATGGCGGGGAATTTCCCCGCCGTTTTCAATAATCCGGTAAAAATATATCTCTCAGGCGATGGGCCTGAACTCGATGTTCACCCGCATCCCCATCCCGGCGGCCAGCCGTTGGAGGGTCCTGACGGACGGGTTGCCGTCGCCGTTTTCAAACTTGCTGATGTCCGACTGCGCGATACCGGTGCGCTCGGAGAGCTCCTTTTGTGTAAGCCCGGATTTTTTTCGCGCGTCGATGAGCGCCTGGATAAGCGCAAATTCCGGCTCCAGCGCGTCGTACTCCCGGCGAAACTCCGGGTCGCGGAGCTGTTCGGCGAGGAAAGCTTTAAAGTCACTCATGGCTGTGCTCCTTTCTGCTCAAATACTCGTCCCTGTATTTCCTGGCAAGGTCAATCTCGGCCCTGGGCGTCCTGTCTGTCTTCTTCACAAAGCCGTTGGTGAGAATGATTTTTCGCCCAACGACAAAGAAATATAATACACGGGTGATGTCCGTCCCTATCTTGGTGCGAAG
>CANQBA010000047.1 GCA_947589545.1 uncultured Oscillospiraceae bacterium
CGCACCGACATCTCTGTTGACGATTTCGAGGCCAGCATCGCGTCCGAAAGGATATACTCCGTTCTGAACATCACCCGCACAGCGAAACCACGGGGCCGTCCGAAAAAGACTGGCGGTGAGGCCGTGTGACCAATGAGGAACTGCTTTCGGAGCTATGCGAGAAGAACAGAGAGCTCATCCACAGCCTCGCTCTGAAGACAGCCAGGGCGTTCAACTGCCTGGGCCGGGGTGGGTATACAGAAGAAACGCTGTCGGAGCTGGACAGCGTCGGGATGGTGGCGTTTATTGAATGTGTACGCAACGGAAGGTACGACCAAACGCAGGGGACGCTGACGGCGTTTGTCACTCCCTTTATTGAAGCCGCCATGCGCCGATACATGGAGAGTAGCCTGGGTACTCTCTCCCTGGACCCGCGCAGCATGGCCCTGGTCCGGAAGGTCAAACGGCTCCAAAATGCAAACGGTCTCTTCGACGCGGAGATAGCAGAAGAATTGAACATCTCGGAAGCAGAGGTAAGAAAGGCCATCGCCTATTCGACCCACTTCCAATCTATCTACGGCCTTGCGGCGGACGATGACGGCGATGTTTATGACTACATAACAGACAGCGCACCAAACCCGTCGCCGGAGGAGATCGTCTCGCGGAACATCCGCGCCGAGTGCCTGAAGGAGCTCTTCGGCGGCCTCACCAAAAAAGAGCAGGACATCATCGGCAAGACCTTCGGCGTGTTCGGCTACGAAAAACAGCCCCTCCGGGACATAGCCATGTACCACATGATGCGGGAGGACGCCGTGGAGAAGGCGAAAGCCAGAGCGCTGAAAAAGATGCGGGAGGCGTATCCAGAAAGCAGAATGAAGTTATGGAACGATGTACGGGAAAAGATTAAGACGTTTCATTAACAATTAGGCAATTAGATTGGAAAATATAAGCACCCATCTTTGAGGGCTGGCGAAACCAGCTCGGAGGTGGGTGCTTGACTATTAAAAAGTAAATGAGAAAAAACTGTGGCAGGCGGGATCATGGCATTTTACGATTTGGAAAAGCACATGGGGCGCATAACGGAGGAGCTGGGAAGCACTCGGATATAGAACTACTCCTGCGGTAGTCGCAGGAGTAATGAAAAACTATTATTCTGTAAATCTCACTTTCCCCACTAAGATTCTGCTTTGCAACGCCGGATACTCTGGGAGAGTCTCAGGGACAGGCTCGCTGGCAAAGCGGATGAGCGCCGGGGCCTCTGGGGTGTAGGGACGCCAGACGGGGAGGGTAACGCTGTTGTAGTCTGCCCCGTTAGGGTCGCCGGTTTTGACGAAGTTGAGCCAGTAGGAGGCGACTTTTCGCGCCAGGTCATAATGCCGCCCCTCGAAGGGCCGCCAGGAGTTGCCCAGGGAGTCGAACATGAACCAGAGGTCCGAGCCATGGAAGCTCCCCGCGTCGTCGCCGGGGATATCGTGGTCAAAAACGTACTGGTAAACCTTTTGGCCCCGCCCAGAGCGCAGCTCGCAGAAGCCGCGGGTACACTCCGGCATGAAGGTCATAAAGCCCTTTGTCTCGCCCTCACAGTACCCCACCAGCATGGGGACGTTGGGAACTCGGTCATTGTAGTACGCCTCCCAGGGGTTTTCCAGAACGAAACGCCCGTCCACGCACTGTCCAAAGCTCCACTCCCACCCCGGCGAGATGGCAAAGAGGCGGCACATGAGTTCGGAAGCGTCCATGCTCCGGGCCTCAGCGAGATTTTTGACGCCGATCTCCTTGAAAAACCGCTCCCCGTAAGCCTCCGCGTCCTTCAGGGGCATCACGCCGCCGAAAGGCCGCTCCTCGTCCCCAAAGGCGAAGGACACCCCGGACTGACAGATGGCTCCCTTGATGATACCCTGATTCACGGGACTCAAAAGCTGCGCCTGGACGCTCCCCGCCCCGGCGCTCTGTCCGGCGACGGTGATCCTCTCCGGGTCCCCGCCGAAGGCGGCGATGTTCTCGTAGACCCAGTGGAGCGCCATGGACTGATCCTGAAAGCCAAAGTTGGACACCGGCACTCCCTCCGGCGTCTCGCGGGTGATCTCCGGGTGGGCCAGAAAGCCGAAAAGCCCCAGGCGGTAGCCGATCATCACCACCACGATTCCTCGCCGCGCCAGCCGCTCCGGGTCAAACTCGATCTCGTAGCTGTACCCGTCCTGCAAGCCGCCGCCGTGGATCCAGCACAGCACCGGCAGTTGCTCCTCCCCGGTGACGGCGGGGGTGAAGACGTTGAGGTAAAGGCAGTCCTCGCTCATGCCGTAGCTGGCCGCCACCGGGTGGAGCTCCTTCGTGTAAAAGTCCTCCCCATACCCCGGATGGACGCGCATCATGGGCATATCGCCGTAGTCATAGCACGTCCGCACGCCCTCCCAGTCCTCCATGGGCTCCGGCGCTCTCCAGCGAAGCTCCCCCACGGGAGGCTTTGCGTAGGGCACGCCCCGGAACACCGCCACCCGCGGGTCCCGCCCCACAAGACCACGGAGAAGTCCGTTTTTCACTTTGACCATCCTTAACATAGGCCGCCTCCAATTCGTCTATAGTTAGTCCAAGGCGTGGTCGCAGGGCAAATCAGCCCCGGACCACACTTTTTTGCTTGTCCAATCCGTCTCCGGGCCGCTCCAGAAGGGGTGCTCCGGGGACAGGCCCAGAGGGAGGAAGACCGCTTCGCACAGGTACGCGCTCCCCACGCAGATATACCCCTCCCCCAGTCCCGGCTGAGCGCCCACAATGCCCACCTTCAAAAAGCCGTTTCCGTCGAACAGGTTTCCCCTCGCCGTCCGCTCCAACGCCGCCGAAAGGGCGCAGCGCACCTGATTGGGCACCAGCTCCGGGGGTAAGTTTTCGATGAGAGCGGCGTGGGAAAGAGCGTGGAAGGCCCCGAAGCGGTATGTAATAGACCTGCCCGTGATGGGGTACGTCCCCTCCGGGGCAATCATCTGCTCCAAAATGGCCGCGTACCGGGCCTCCCGTGAAAGCGCCTTGGGAAGAAGCTCCCGGTATCTCGGCATCACCGGCGCAAGCGTCCAAAGGACGTCCACGTACATAGGGTGGATAACGAAGCTGTTGTAGTAGTCAAAGTGGAACCGCTCCCCATCGGAGTACATCCCGTCTCCCACATACCACCGTTCCATAGCGTTGACCGCCCTGTCCACCGGCCCCGTCTCCCACTTCTCCCCAAGGGCAAAGAGCGCCGCCTCAATGATAGCGGAGAAGAGGAGCCAGTTGGAGGGGAAGGGCACGAATACCCGCGTGGACTTGAGACAGCCTACAAGGTTTCCCCGCACCCGGTCATCCAATTTGTCCATAATTGACTTGGTCGCGCGTAAAAGCCCGTGGGCCAGAAACGCCGCGTCCACCAGCGCCTGCCCATACCCCTCGGAGAAGTTCATCCTGTCCGGGGAGCCGGGGTCTGTGGCGTGATCGAGGCACGTCAAAACGGTTTTGCGGGTCTTTTCCTGCAGCTCCCGCTCCTCCCGGTCAAGGCCCTCCAGCTCCAGCCAGGGCGCAAGGCCCGTGAGCGTCCGCCCGAACGCCTCCAAATGCGCGTAGGGGGCGCGGTCCGGCTTCTCCACCGGGAGATTTTGCCAGAGCGTCCCGGCCTCTAAATTTGTGAGCACCGGGTTCGCGATCTTCAGCATGAGATCAAGCCAATCCCGCCTCACCATAAAAACGTCTCCCTCCCCGCCAGCTTCAAAAGCGCCTCGGTAAAAAAGTAGTCGCCGTAGACGATGGGGAAATTGTGCCGCGCGTCATGGTAGGCCACGGAGCAGTGGGTCAGGAGGTTGTCCCGCGCGGGGTCCAGGTCACAGCGCTTTTCCCAAAGCGCCGTCAACAGCCGCTCCGCCGCCATAGAATACCGCTCCTCCCCCGTGGCCCGCCCCAGCTCCAAAAGCCCGCAGGCGGCGCAGGCGGCGGCGATGCCGTCCTCCCAGGGGCACCCGGTGTCCTGCATGAAGTCCACGGGGATGAGGCCGCTTGCCGGGATGTGGGCGATAAAGAAGTCCGCGATTTTCCCGGCGGTGTCCAGATAGTCCATATTTCCCGTGTGCCGCCAGCTCAGGGTGAAGCCGTAGATTCCCCAGGCCTGTCCCCGCGTCCAGGCAGAGCCGGGGCCCATCCCCTGCCCGCCCGGCTTGTCCACGACCGTCCCCGTCTCCGGGTCGAAGACGACGATGTGCTCGCAGGAGCCATCGGGGCGGACGAAGCGCTCCATGGCGGTGTGGGCGTGGGCCTCGGCGATAAAGCGGTAACGGGGATCGTTCGTCAGCTCCGACGCCCTGTAGAGCAGCGGCAGATTCATCATACAGTCGATGATGGCAAGGCCCGCGTTCCTCCCGTCCCCGCTGTCGTTCCAGGCCCGGATATACTTACCCATGAGGTTGAACCGCCCCGCCAGATTGTCCGCCGCCAGCAAAAGCCGGTTGCGGGAGGCGCGGCTTCCCGTCAGCGTCAAGCTGGCTCCCGATGTGAGAAGCCACTTAAACCCGCTGTCGTGGTCCATCCCCCCGGCGTCCAGCAGGTTCCGATCCAGCTTTGCCTCGATCTCCTCCGCGCCCTCCCGCAAAAGCCCGTTTTCCCGATATCCGTAGAGCTGCCATAGCATCCCCGCCCAAAAGCCGTTGGTCCACCAGCAGACGTTGATATCCGTCATGTCGTCAAAATTCCCGTTCCCGTCAGCTGTATAGGGGATCTTGTGCAGGTTCCGCTCCGCCGCTTTGAGGGTCTTTTCGTATATTTTTTCAAGGAGAATATTTAGATCATGCATTTTCTCCCCTCATTTCTGCACTTTTTCAGTATGCGCCTCAAGAAAGTCAAGAACCGTGGCAGCGGCGATATTCACCGCCTCACCTGTGAAGCCGTGGCCCGCGCCGGGGATAACGGTAAGCTCCGCTTGATCCTCTCCATAAGCCCGGACGACGTTATCAATATAACCTCTTTTCACTAAAGTATCTTTATCACCGTAGATAATACATACATCACCTCTGTACCCTGAAATCACCTCAAATGGATTGAGAGATTGCACGGAGCCGATGTAATCTGCGCCTATGGAATATCCCATCAGCGCCGTCTCCCGTGCGGGAGCTCCACGCCAGTCGTCCGGAATATTAAACGCCGGAAAATACATGGCTACAGCCGCAATATTGTCTTTTACATCATCTTCAGCGGCAGTAAGTCCGCTGACAAAACCGCCCTGGCTGCCCCCGAAAAGGAAAATCTGCCCGTCAACACATTCCAGACTCCTTATATTCGCAATCACCGCTTTCAAATCCTCTACCATAGTAAAGGGAGTGTATTCGCTGGCCGTCCTCCCGACACTTTTCCCATTTGATTGCGCGCCGCAGAAGTCAAAGGCATAGCAGACATACCCGTTTTCGGAAAACCGTTTACACTCCGCAGGAAAATCGCTGTAATGGCCATTGAAGCCGTGACTCAGGATCACAGCCGGGTTCTTGCCCTCTTTCGCGGGGATATTAATCTCTCCGTACAGGGCGATCTCTCTGCCCCTTTTATCAATGTAGCGAATAATATGCTCGCGCTTAACGGTTTGAAATGTTTTCTCCCGGCAAGTCGCCACACTCATTATGTTGACCTCCTTTATTCCCCTTGCGGGCCGCTCAGAAAGCCCGGATTTCTTTCTCTTTCATACGGTTTAAGTTCGATTTTGACGCCGGCAAGGATACGCAAAAGCTCCCGGTCGTCTCCGTGCATTTGCCTTATTATTCTGTCAAAAACCATCGTTGAGGGTCGCATGGCCGTATACGGCTCCCACGCAGGAATACCCTGCGCGGATGGTACCCCGTTTTGTGCAAAGCTCGTCCATGCCGAGCACATCGCATCCTGAAGTGATTCAGTGACCCCCGGAATATAGGCCGGTTCGATAAAATCGGCATTATGGAATACATAGGGGATCTCCGCGTTATGCCACGCAAGCGTACCTCCATACAGCGGAAATTCCAGGTTGAATATGTAGTTATAAGTGGCTGCACAGCCCCATAGAGCGCGAAGGTGGGCGTATTCCAACGCGCCGGAGCGAAACATGGTATCCATGAAGAGAATATCCGCTATGTTTTTTTCGGGGTATGCCTTTGCAAAAGCGGAGATTGCCCTTGTTCCGGCATTCCCTAACTTTTCCATAACAAGTCCTTTGCGCTTTTCGTCGCCCCAGCTGTTCTTTCTGCCGTCATCCAAGGTATAATTGAAATTATGGGAAAACTCTCCGAAGACGCTCCCTACAATAACTGGGATCTTTTTCGCGTGCTCACGAATTGGATTATAAAATATACTTCCCTTATAATATGTTCCGTCATTAACTGGTCCAAAGTTTGCCCAAGCGCCATTATTCATCTCGCGCACCGTTTCGGCAAGGCGATAATACGGCATGGATGTCAGCTTATCGATCCCTTCTTTGCCGATACCCAGCTGCCGCAAAAGCCGTTCGGCAAAGGCATGGGATTGCTCCGGCGTTGTCTCTCCAAATTTTCTCGTAACGCCGCTCTGGATAATAGCACGGTGAAAAAGGCCGTCAGCAGACGGCATCTGCATCAGGGCGGCCACCTTTCCTCCGCCTCCGGATTGTCCAAAAATAGTAACATTATCCGGGTCTCCGCCAAAGGCGGAGATATTCTCATGTATCCAAATAAGCGCCGCCACAATATCAGCAAGCCCTACGTTGCCGGAATTAACGAATTCGGGCTCATAAGCCGAAAGGTCAAGATGCCCCAAAACATTAAGCCTGTGATTCAGGGTAACCGCCACCACGTTGCCGTACCGGCATAGATTTTCCCCATCGTAGGCGAAATGCTCCACGCCCGACCCGGTGGCGAACCCGCCGCCGTGCAGCCACACCATCACCGGCTTCTTTGCCTTCGGGTCAAGGCTCCCGGTCCAAATATTCAGATAATGACAATTCTCATTCTGCGGATAAAAATAATGAGGCACAGTATATTGGTCGTGTGGAATGGGTGTCGTCAGCTCCGGGCATACATAGCCGTAAACGATTGCCTCTCGAACGCCGCTCCAGGGATCCGGCGGCTCAGGCATACGGAAGCGCCTCGCTTTCGCGTAAGGAACGCCCCGAAAGATAAAGGTATCATCGGATAAAACGCCTCGTAATCTTCCCTGCCTTGTGTCCACCTCGGCAACACCATAGTCACATATGATCTGTTGACTCAGCTTGCGAATAATCATATTTTAACCTCATTCAACAAATAAGTCTATACTTTTCTCATTCAGTTTATCGGCGCTGAATGTTACGGTCACCTTTCCTCTGCCAACAGCCTCGATGAGCGCCAGAAGCCGCCCGGACAGGGCCTTTCTTTGAGGCAATGAGTATAGGCTCAGATCAGTAAGATCCCCGCTGTCCATTCCTACGAGTCTTGCCGGTCCCTGTATTTTGCAAAACACCGTTGGCTCAGCATCCGGCACCTGCCTTCCCTGTTCATCAGTAAAGCTGATGTCAATGTGCACCAACTCCCCGGCGTGTACTTTGCCTCTGTCCGCCACCGCCTCAACAGTGGTCGCCTCGCCGGTAGTTTTGACTTCCGCAATTAAAACGACCTTTCCGTTACGGTAGCCCTCCGCTCGGAGAGTCCCCGGTTCATAGGGTACATCCCAAACAAGATGAAGGTCATTGGTTGTCCGAAATTTTCTAAAGCCTTCATACCATGCATTTTCGGCCCCAACCCGTGGACACTCAAATCCCTTGGTGCCAATTAACCGATCATTTAAATATAAGCTTACCTTTTCACAATTTGTATAACACACTACCTGCTTGAACTGTCCCTCCTGTCCCCGCCAATTCCAATGGGGAAGAAGGTGCAAGGTGACCTCGTCCCTGTTCCAAATGGATTTGAAATAGTAATATGAATCCTTCGGAAATCCGGCAGTATCAATGGGGCCACAGGGCGCGCCGCGGGAAGGCCATCTCGTTTCTCCCAGGTAGTCGATGCCCGTCCACAGATAATCTCCCGCAACGAAATCACGGCTCACTGTGTAACGCCACAGGGCCTCATGCTGAAGCGTTGCGTCGGCGTAATGTCCGAAAAAGCCGCTCCCGGAATAGTCTCCCCTTCTTCCTCCAACCGAGGGGTTTTCCGAGCCAATCATCCGACGATTGGGAAACATATGCCTATCCTCATCATAGAAGCTTTCCGCTCTCTCCCGCCAGCGGCCAACATAGTTGTAGCCAACCACGTCTAAGGCGTTTTCAAACTCCCGGAGCGTTTTGATGTCCTCCACGGCAGCAATGTTATCACAGGCGGAGGTAACCATACGGGAGGGATCTTCATGATGACATATGTCCTGAAGGAACTTCAGGATCTTCACTCCGTCCAGGGACGACTGCTCCGGGATCTCATTGCCGATACTCCACAATATAACGCTGGGGTGGTTAAAATCCCGGCGGAGCATATTGGTAAGCTCCTCTCCGGCGTGTTTTTCAAAATACCTGCTTGAACCATAGGCAAACCCTTGGGAGTAATAGTTGTCCGTTTTGTTTTTTGTGAGCATCCATTCATCAAAAAACTCATCCATTACAAGGAAACCCATCTCATCACAAAGGTCTAAGAACAGAGGATCGGGCGGATTGTGGGCGCATCGAATTCCGTTACAGCCCATGTCGCGCAAAAGAGAAAGCCTCCTGCGCCATATTTCCATATAGCCCGCCGCGCCTGTGATGCCACAGTCGTGGTGGAGGCACATACCTTTTATTTTGACTTGCTGACCGTTAAGGAGAAAACCCTTGTCGCAGTCGAAAGCAGCCGTTCGTATACCAACACGGCTTGTTATTTCATCCACCGGCTCCCCATCTACTACCACAGTGCTGACCAGGGTATAGAGATAAGGATCCTCCACCGTCCAAAGATGCGGCGAGGTCACACTGGGTCTGGTCATGCAGTCGGATACATCACCCGAATCCAACCAGAGGGATGCTCCTGATGTGCAGACGCTTTGTCCATCCCTGTCCAGAAGCTTGTGGATCACACCGGCGTGAACGGGACTGTCGCTGTCATTCCTCAGTAATGCGCGTATCTGCAGAGAAGCGGTATTTCGGGTAGGATAAATCCCGTTTGTGCAGCAACGGACTCCCCAGGGTTCCATATGGATACGCGCGGTCCGTACCAACGTTACCCTTCGGTAGATACCGGATCCGCTGTACCATCGGCTGTTGGGTTGATGGGAATTATCCACTCGCACCGCCACAACATTATCTCCAACAGCAAGCGAATCTGTCAGGTCAACCATGAAGGAGCTGTATCCGCAGCCGTGCCAGCCCACTTTTTTGCCGTTGCAGTAGACCGCGGCGTCCATATAAACGCCGTCAAATCGGAGACTGGCGCGCTCCTCTGTCCTGATATCTGTGAGGGCGAAGTGTTTTCTGTACCACCCGATCCCCGCCGTGGCAAACCCTCCGCCGCCCCCGGTGGGAGCATCCTCACGCGGGGCATATTCCGCGCTCCAGTCGTGCGGCAGTGTCACTGGCCGCCAGGAGCTGTCGTCAAATCCGATCCCCGCGCAATTCCCCTCACGGTCCAAGGCAAAAAGCCACCCTGAATTGAAGTCAGTATCTGTCCTCATCGCTTCTGTTCACTCCTTTGGTTGATGAAAAGCGGGCAGCCGACAAATTGTCGGCTGCCCGCGGCCGCTTAAAATGTATTAGGTTACAGCGTTTAACTTATTTCTTATGGCTCTCGCAGAATGCCTCGTACTGGCTGCGGCACTCCTCCATAATGGCGTCGATACCGGCGTCCTTCAGGCGCTGTACCATCTCGTTGTATTTCATCTCCGTGTCATCGCCGAAAAGGCCCAGGTTGAAGCTCTGCTCATACTCGCCCACGATCCCGTCGATGACGGCAAGCTCGGCCTCCACGTTGGTCTTGTCGAAGGTGAAGGTGGAGGCGATGGGCGCATACTCCTTGGGCTCGCAGATCTCCGCAAACTTGTTCTGGCGCGGGTCGGGATTGTAGGAGGCGGGGCTGTTCTTCCCGGTGATGCCCCAGGCCCAGACGCCCCAGTTGTAGTTGGCGGCATCGGGACCGTCCTGCCTGTAGCCGTCCCCGGTCATGATATAGTGGGTACCCTCGATACCGCCGACAACAAGGTTATTGACCTCATCAAAGCCCTTGAGTACGTCCATGACAAGAGCGGCACGCTCAGGAAGCTTGCTCTTGGCGGTGATGGCAACGGTGTCGTCGGCGTAGCTGCCACGCTGGGCCTTGGCGTCAGGAGTCACGTCAAATACATCGTATGTACCGACGCCGGCGTTCTCCATGTCCTGACCGGCGGTGGGAGCGGAGGCATTCCAAATGAGGCTGGCGACCTTGCCGCTCTTGAAGTTGTCCACAGCGTCGGTGGTGTCGTTAATGCGGTCAGGAGACCACACACCGGCCTTGGCCATCTCGGCCATCTCTTTGTAGAGCTGCAGGGTGTCGTCACAGATGAACTTATAAAACACGTCCTTGTCCCAATCGGGCAGGTCCTCGCTCCCGTGAGTATAATACATGAAAGCGTAGCCGGATGCAAGAGGTTCCGCGCCGACATTCTGCCACCACAGGTGATCGGCAAACTCCGCGGTGCCGCGCTGGCCGTTGGCGTAGATGCCGTTGGCCCGCTCGTTCTCCGCCAGGGTGATGAGCGCCTTCTTCATGGAATCCCAGCTGTTGATTTCAAAATCGCCGTACTTGTCAAGAAGATCGGTGCGGACAACAAACACGTTGTAGTTGTTGAAGGTGGCGTTGTTCTTAGGGATGGTGTAAATTTTGCCCGCCACGGAGACCTGCTCCCAGCTGATGGGCGCCTGGATGGGATAGCTGTAGGGCATGTACTTCTGCAGGAATTCAGGAGTCAGCTCCTTGAAGCCGCCGTTGGCGACCTCGGAGGAGTAGTTGCACCAGGAAGAAGTATACATCAAATCTACCTGGTCGCCTTCAGGCGTGAGAAGCAGGGAGTACTTGTCGCCCATCTCGCCCCAGCTCAGGAACTTAACATCCAAAGTGGTGTTGATCCAAGGCTCCATGTACTGCTTGTTTACGATTTCCATGACCTTGTCCATATCGGTGGGCTTCTCGCCGATGGCGTACATCACAACCGTCTCATGCTTGGAAAGATCAAAGCCCTTGTCCCTGTACGGGCTGTCCTCGGAGATGCCGTTGTTGCCTCCGGGGTTGTCCTCACCCGCGTCGATGCCGCCGCCAGTGTCGTTCTGCTTTCCGCTGTTTCCGCAGGCGGCAAGGCTCATGACCATGATAAGCGCCAGTGTCAAAGCCGCCAGCTTTTTCCAAAATGACTTCTTCATATTTTCCTCCTTGATTTTTCTTTTATGATAAGCTGACTTTTAAGATCAGCCTTTCACCGAACCGATAGTGATACCCTTGACAAAGAATTTTTGCAGGAACGGATAGAGCGCTATGATTGGCCCTATGGCAACCACCGTCATTGCCAGCTTCATGCTCTCCGATGGCACGGATGCCACTGTCCTCCCTTGCTCCTGGGCAATCTTAGTGATGAACTCGGCGCTCCTGAGCATGTTCTGAAGAGTATACTGGAGGTTATACTTGGTGTCGTCGCTGATGAACAGCATGCAGTTATACCAGTCGTTCCAGTAACCAAGGGCTGTGAACAGGGCGAGCGTTGCGATCATGGGCTTGCAGAGAGGCATCATGATCTGGAAATAGATCCTCAGATCCCCCGCTCCGTCTATTTTTGCTGATTCCACAAGCTCGTTGGGGATCCCCTTCATGAAGCTTTTTGCTATGATCATGTTCCAAACTGAGAAAATTCCCGGAATGATAAGGGCGTAGATATGGTTTTTGAAATGGAGGTACTGGGTACAAAGCAGGTAGTAAGGGACAAGTCCGCCGCTGAAAAGCGTTGTGAAGAAGAAGTAGAAGGACACCCCGTTCCTCCAGGGGAAGCTGGGGCGTGAGAGCACGTATCCTGTCATGGTAACCAGGAGTATGGACAGGACAGTTCCCACTACCGTAACGAAGGTTGTGACCGCGTAGGCGTTCAGGATCTTCTCCGGGGACTTGAAGATGGTAGCGTAACCCTCCAGAGAGAAGTTCTTCGGCGTGAGGATCAGGCTGTAACCATTAGTAAGGATCCATTTCTCGTTTGTAAACGAACCGGTAAGTACAAGTATAAACGGGATCACGCACGCCAGCGCAAAAACGGCTACAAGGGAATATCCGATGATGTTGAAAAGCCGCATATCCCAGGTGTTTCTGATTTTGATACGCTCCGGCTTATTCTTTCCAAGCATTCTTCGTCCTCCCTTCCATTAATAAAGCGCGTAGTCGGGGTCAACCTTCTTCACGATGTAGTTGACCAGGTTGATCGTGACAAAGCAGAGAACCGACTGGTAAAGACCCGCTGCCGCGGACCAGCCCATATTGGAGGTGGACATCATTGTACGGTAGATGTAGGTGTCCAGCACATCCGAGCTCTCCATGAGATGCTGTCCCTTTACCAGCTGATAGAACATTCCGAAGTCGCCGCGGAAGATACCGCCCACGGAGAGGAGCGTCATAATGATGATGGTGGGCTTCAGACTGGGAAGCGTGATATACCAGATCCTCTGCCAAATGTTGGCGCCGTCTATTTTTGCCGCCTCGTTGATTTCCGGGCTGATGCCAACAATAGCCGCCAGATAGACAACGCTTCCGTAGCCCGCTCCCTTCCACAGCTTCAGGAGTACCATGACGATGGGCCATTTGCTGGCGTTTTCGTAGGCGTAAATGCTGACGCTCTCAAGGCCCAGCTTGCTCAGGATCTGGTTCAGCACGCCGTGGTCGCCGAAGATGTTCAGCATAATGGTGGCGACAACGACCCAGGAGATGAAGTGCGGCAGGAACATAAATGATTGTGAGATCTTCTTGAATTTCACATGAAGCATCTCGTTGAGTATGACCGCAAGTCCCACCTGAAAGACCGTTCCTGTGGCAATGAATACGATGTTATAGAGAAGCGTGTTCCGGGTCAGGGACCACAGCTTCTTGGACATGATCAGATACCTGAAGTTGTCAAAGCCGTTCCACTCGCTCCCGAAAATGCCCTTCATGTACTCGTACTTTTTGAAGGCGATGATCACGCCTGGCATGGGTATGTAGCAAAATACGAAGCACATGATCACGGGTATCACAAGCATCCAAATCAGTGTACGGTTTTTGCTGACATTTTTGAGAAGCGTCTGTCCACGTGGAGCTTTTGATGTTTTATTCTTTCTCATCAGATCCATCTTTCCTCCCTATTTTCAGTAGTATTCTTTTTACATCCCTCCCCAGGGATCGAACTTCTTCTTATTACGGCTCTACCTGTCCCTCCTCCCAGCGTTGCGTTATACCTGTGAGTTCATTATATTTCCGAAAAAATTCATTGGCAAACATTATTTGCTTTTAACACAAAAGCTTGTATGTCACGCACAATTCTTGTTCATATTGCACACACCGCACAGTATTTCCTTGTAATTCTCCATGTTATGGATTATAATAACGAAAAAGCTTGGAAAAGGGGAGGCTGCCCATGAAAATTGATAATCTTGTAAATTGCCTTAAAGATATCATCATGCGCGCGGATATTCCGATATCAAATTGCCGTCCAGAAGATGGCATCCGTTTCATGTCTCCTCCCCCAAACGCGCCGGTGCCGGGTATCGTGTTTGCGGGAACCCTCTCTGAATGGCGGATGCTTTGTGAAAATGAGCTTGTCCATTCTCAGTGTACATACCTTGTCTGCACCAACGGAGAAACATTTCTGCCTGTTCTGCCTGAAAACCGTGAATGCAATATTTTTATTCTGAACGCTTCAGTTAAAACCACACTTCACAAATTGACAAGTCTGCTCATGAGAAAATCCGTCTTCTCAGATGCTGACCAATCCGTACTATACACGGATTTCTGGCATTCCGTCATGGATGGCGCTATGGAAGACAGAGAGCAAGTAATGCTCTCGCTGCATCAATTTCCCTATCTTATGCATACACATGTTGCCTGTATTGTTGTTACCTCCGATACACAGGGCCTTGATCCCCTCCAAATACAAGAGATACAGTCAGCCCTACACGGCTTTTTCCCGGAAACTAATTTGTTCCGTTACAACAAAGAGTGGATCATCTTATTTTCTCAGGAAAAAGATACCTCTGTGGAACTGGATATCTCCTATTCGGAGTTTTCACGTTTATTAGAGCGCTACTCTCTGTGCGCCGGTATCAGCTATGCTTGTCAGCTGCCAGAACGCTACCGCACCATGTATCTCACCGCGTCCGCTTCGATCAAATTGGGAAAAACGCTGAAAGTGGATCCTTATGTAAAACGGATATATAGCTACTGCCAATACAATCCATATTATCTCATTCGATTGGCCGCTCAGAAATTTAAAGAGATACACAACACGGATAATCTCGTATATTTAGCGCATCCGGATGTAATTCGGTTGTACTATTACGACTTGGAGAACAAAAATACATTGTTGGATGTCCTTGAGGCTTATCTGACAAACGCGCAAAATCCGACTCTTACCGCCCGGGCCCTCTATATGCACCGCAATACAGTATCCAATAAGTTGAACAAAATCGAGGAGGTATTAGGCCACAAGCCCTTTGATGAGCAGAATCACTTCCTTATTTTGCTTTCCTGTATGATTGTGAGATACCTTCGTTCACGCAAGGAAATAACGGAATTCTTCCCTCTGTAATTTTATGAAGGAGATTTATTTATGCGAATCATCTTAAATCCTAACCGTTCCGCCGGGACCATCAACCGCAATATCTACGGACATTTTGCCGAGCACCTGGGCCGGTGCATCTACGAGGGCCTGTGGGTGGGGCCGGACAGCCCCATCCCCAACGAAAACGGCCTCCGGCGGGACGTGGTGAGCGCCCTGAAAAAGCTGAATATCCCCGTCCTGCGCTGGCCCGGCGGGTGCTTTGCCGACACCTACCACTGGCGGGACGGCGTGGGGCCGGTATCGGAGCGCAAGACCATCGTCAACACCAACTGGGGCGGCGTCACCGAGGACAACCGCTTCGGCACCCATGAGTTCATGGAGCTGTGCCGGCAGCTGGGGTGCGAGGCGTATTTCTCCGGCAACGTGGGCAGCGGCACCGTCCAGGAGTTTTCCGACTGGGTGGAGTACTGCAACATGCTGGGCGTGTCCCCCATGGCCGACCTGCGGCGGGCCAACGGGCGGGAGGAGCCCTTCAACGTGAAGTACTGGGGCATCGGCAACGAGGCCTGGGGCTGCGGCGGCAACATGCGGCCCGAGCGGTACGCGGATCTTTGTATGCAATACTCCACTTATCTTCGCATATATGACTGGGATCATATGATATATAAAATTGCCTCCGGCGCAAATGTCGATGATTATGAATGGACACGTAAGGTATCCGAAATCGCCGGTAAGACGATTGATGCTGTTTCTCTTCACTACTACACATTGCCAAACGACAGTTGGAAGCAGAAGGGTGCCGCTACCGGCTTCACAAAAGAGCAGTACTATTCTACTCTTTTCAAGACTCTTCGCATGAAGGAGCTGATCACCGAACACGGAAGAATACTCCGCAGCTCTGAACCAGAAGACCGCCGCCTGGGTCTGGTTGTGGACGAGTGGGGTACCTGGTACGACGTGGAGCCTGGGACGAATCCGGGCTTCCTCTACCAGCAGAATACCATGCGAGACGCTCTGGTGGCGGCACTGAATCTGAATATCTTTAATAATCATTGCGATACCGTGGTAATGGCTAACATTGCCCAGACAGTGAACGTCCTTCAAGCCATGGTGCTGACCGAGGGGGCAAAAATGCTCCTTACGCCCACCTATCACGTCTTTGATATGTACCAAGGACATCAAGGGGCCAGGCAAGTGGAGACTTACGCCGAGACAACGCTTATTTCCTGCGGGGATTGGTCAGTTCCTGATATTCACGTCTCCGCCAGCGAAGGCGCGGACGGGAAGCTCCTGCTCACCGCCGTGAACCTCAGCGACACCCATGATGCGCCCCTGGAGGTGCTGTCCGACGTTATCGGGGCCAAGTCCGCTGTCACGGGCACACTTCTCACAGGCAAACCCGCCGCGCACAACACCTTCGACAAACCCGACGCCGTGAAGCCCGTGACCATGACCGGCATCAAGGTGGAGGACAAGCGCTTTACCGCCACCCTGCCTGCCTGCAGTGTGGCAACCTTTGAGATCGCCCGTGAATAGAAGGAGCGCTGGAAATGTGGAATATATTAAATCCCAACAATTTTCTTGGACGGACATTAAGCTGGATTGCCGATATGGTGATTCTTAATTTCCTCTACATTCTCTTTTGCCTGCCTGTCATTACCGCCGGCGCCGCAACATCAGCGCTCTATTTCTCAACTGTACGCATGGCTGACGGTACGTTTACCCAACCCTGGCGGGATTTTTGGAAGGGCTTCAAGGACAACTTTCGTGCCGTAACGCCAATCTGGCTTGTCGCCCTTGTATATGGAGGATTTGTAGGTTATCTTATACTGATGAACCGTTTGGGCGCATGGGGCGGCGAACCGGTCACATGGATTTACATTGTTCTTGGAGCGATTGCAGCCGTGCTGATCCTATTTTGCGACTGGGTATTTGCGCTCCAGATGCGCTTTGAGAATCCTCGCCGCGTTTTATTGAAAAACGCAATTTTATTCACTGTGAGGTATCTGCCCTCATTGCTTATACTTGAGGCGGTCTGCATAACCTTTCAAGTCCTCATTCTCTCAGATATGCCTTACTGGCCTGTCCTTCTCCTTTGCGGCTTCTCCCTTCCGGCGTATCTCAAGGGCAAGTATTTCTCAAAAAATTTCAACAAGCTCATAGCCACTCTAAACCCTGACGCTCTTCCCACCAAGCCCGAAGAAGAATAAGAGTCCCCCATCGTATGTTTGGATCCGAACGATCCCATACATATGCCAAGGTGGAGCTTTTCGTCTTTTCAATTCGTAGTGACAACGTATTGACATTTCGATCTGTATTGGGTATACTGTATCTGAAGGAGTTGATACCATGGAACGTTCCTCCCAAGCGTCCGGGGCGAAGAGCGCCACCTTTCAGATGCGGATCAATCCGGAGGTCAAAAAGGAGGCCGAGGAGCTCTTTGCCGCCTACGGCCTGACGCTCACCGACGCCGTCAACGTGTTCCTCCGGCAGTCGCTGAACACTGGGGGTCTCCCCTTCCTGCTCTCGCCGGAGAACGCCGAGTACATGAAGGCCAAGGCTATGAAGCAGCTGCTCTCCGAGGTTGAGAAGGGCTGGCAGTCCGCCGAAGCCGAGGGCTGGGTCAGCCTGGATGAAGCGGAGGCCCGGCTGGGAATCGTCCATGAATAAGGTCCGCCTCACCCCGGAGGCGGTTCGTGATTTGGCCGAGATTCGCCGGTACATTTCCGCGGAACTCGGCAACCCTTCCGCCGCCCAGCGCATCGTGGGGAGCATCACCGAAAATCTCCGTCTCCTGGAGCGCCACACCCTGGCAGGCCCCTCGGTGGAGGCGCTGACCGGCCACCCAACAGATCTGCGCATTCTCGTATGCGGCAAGTACATCGCAATCTATCGCGCGGAGGGCAGCGTTGTCTCCGTCGCACGAGTCGTCAACGCCCGTCAGGACTATATCCGCATCTTGTTTGGCAAGGTTTCTCTTTCCAAGAATCAGGATGCGGAGGACGTATAACTGTTTTTCTCAACGATCCCTGACTAACTTTACAACAATCGATATTGACAATCATTATTTAATCTGTATAATATAATTATGGACACAATAAGATTTGAATGGGATCCCGAAAAGAATGAAATCAACAAAAAGAAGCATGGCTTATCTTTCGAGACGGCGGAGGATGTTTTTTACGACGAGTACGCGCTTTTGTTTGACGACCCGGATCACTCTGATGAGGAGGACAGATTCCTCATTATCGGCGAGATCAAGACAGCGCAAATTTGTATTGTGAGCCATTGCTATCGCGGCGATGACAATGTCATTCGCATTATCTCCGCCAGGAGAGCAACGAAAAATGAGCAGAGAGCATATCTTAAACGAAAATGAGGTGAGCTTATGAGAGATGAATATAACATTGAAGAACTAAACCCCAGAAGAAATCCTTATGCCGGACGGCTGAAAAAGCAGGTCACCATGAATATCGACAGCGCCACTGTTGATTACTTCAAGTCTCTGGCGGAGAGCGAGGGAATCCCCTACCAGACGCTCATCAACCTCTATCTGCGCGACTGCGCCGTCCATCAGCGGAAGATCCAGGTGTCCTGGCAATGAGATCATTTTCTTGTTCGCAGCAAAAATTCCCCCTTGACTTACGCATGATCCCGTACTATACTCTTGTACGATTTCATACATAGTCAAGGGGAATTTTTATGCGATCAAGCGAGATCACAAAGCGCATCCACACCCTCAACTACCTGACGGCGGAGCTGGACGCGCTCTACCATCAAGCGTCGGTGAAGCTGGGGCTGGCGGATTGTGCCACGCGAATTTTGTACGCCATCCACGACAACGGGGACGGGTGTCTTTTGAGCCTCATCTATAAGGAGTCCGGCATCAGCCGCCAGACGGTGAACTCCGCCCTGCGGAAGTTAGAGGCGGAGGGTGTCGTCTATCTGGAGCGGCGGGAGGGGCGCAGTAAGGCGGTATACCTCACCGACGCCGGACGGGAGCTGGTGGAGCGAACCGTTGAGCGGCTCTGTCAGGCCGAGCTTCGGGCCCTGGGCACTTGGGAGGACCGGGAGATCGACGAGCACATCCGCCTGACGCAAAAGTACCTCACTTCCTTCCGGGAGCAGGTGAAAGATCTATGACCAGGATCAAGCTCTCCGACCACTTCACCTACGGGCGGCTTCTCCGGTTCACCCTGCCGTCCATTGTCATGATGATCTTCACCTCCGTCTACGGCGTGGTGGACGGGTTTTTTGTGTCCAACTTCGCCGGCAAGGCGCCCTTCACGGCGGTCAATTTCATCATGCCCTTTTTGATGATCCTCTCCACCGTGGGCTTCATGTTCGGCGCCGGCGGCACGGCCATCGTGTCAAAATCCTTCGGGGAGGGGGATTTTGACCGGGCCAACCGGCTTTTCTCCCTCTTTGTCTACGTGACTTTGGCCCTGGGCGTTCTGTTCGCGGCGCTGGGCATCGCTTTCAGCCGGCCCATCGCCCGCTTTTTGGGGGCCGAGGGGGAGCTTCTGGAGAACAGCGTTGTATATGCCCGTGTCATCCTCCTGGCCCTCCCCTTTCAGGTTCTGCAATTTCTCTTCCAGAGCTTCTTCGTCACCGCCGAAAAGCCCCAGCTGGGCCTGGCGGTGACCGTCTCCTCCGGCGTCACCAACATGGTGCTGGATGCACTGTTGGTGGGGCTCCTGCCGCGGGAATACAAGCTCATCGGCGCGGCGGCGGCCACCGGCATGAGCCAGGTGGTGGGCGGCGGCGTGCCGCTTCTCTACTTCTTTCGCAAAAATTCCAGCCTCCTTCGGCTGGGCAGGACCTCTTTTGACGGCAAAGCCATCCTCCGCGCCACGGTCAACGGCTCCTCGGAGTTTATGAGCAACATCTCCATGAGCCTCGTAGGTATGCTCTACAACGTCCAACTCATGAAATACGCCGGGGAGGACGGCGTGGCGGCTTACGGGGTGATGATGTACGTGAGCATGATCTTCTCCGCCGCCTTCATCGGCTATTCCATCGGCACCGCGCCGGTGGTGGGCTTTCACTACGGGGCGCAAAATTTTGAGGAATTGAAAGGACTTCTCCGCCGGAGCGTTATTCTCATCGGCGCGTTCTCCGTCTCAATGGTCCTCGCCGGGGAGCTGCTGGCTGTCCCCCTCTCCCTGCTCTTTGTGGGCTATGACAGGGCGCTGATGGACCTCACCGTCTCCGGTTTTCGGTGGTTTGCCGTGTCCTTCCTCTTCATGGGCTATGCCATCTACGGTTCCGGCTTCTTCACGGCGTTGGGCGACGGCGTGACGTCGGCCGTCATCTCCTTCCTGCGCACCATGGTCTTCCAGGTCGCCGCCGTCCTGCTCCTGCCCCTTTTGTGGAAGATCGACGGCGTCTGGATCTCCATCGTCGTGGCCGAGTTCATGGCCATGGCCCTGAGCGCGGCGTTTTTGGTAGGGAAAAGGAAAAAGTATAACTATATTTGAAATAATATTTATCTGTTATGTTCCTGTCGTAGTGACATTGTATTGACACTTTCACTTATATAGGATATACTATATCCGAGGAGTTGATATTATGGAACACGAATCCCAAACATCTGGGGCGAAGAGCGCCACCTTTCAAATGCGGATAAACCCGGAGGTAAAAAAGGAGGCCGAGGAGCTCTTTGCCGCCTACGGTCTGACGCTCACCGACGCAGTCAATGTGTTTCTCCGGCAGTCATTAAACACAAAGGGTCTTCCATTCCTGCTCTCGCCGGAGAACACCGAGTACATGAAGGCCAAGGCCATGAAGCAGCTTCTGACCGAGGTCGAGAAGGGCTGGCAGTCCGCCGAGGCCGAGGGCTGGGTCAGCTTGGATGAGGCGGAGGCCCGGCTGGGAATCGCCCATGAATAAGGTACGCCTCACCCCGGAGGCGGTGCGTGATTTGAGCGAAATTCGCCGGTACATCTCCGTGGAACTTGGCAACCCCTCCGCCGCCCAACGCATCGTGGGGAGCATCACTGAAAATCTCCGTCTTCTGGAGCGCCACACCTTAGCCGATCCCTCGGTGGAGGCGCCGACCGGCCACCCAACAGATCTGCGCATTCTCGTATGCGGCAAGTACATCGCGATCTACCGTGCGGAGGGCAGTGTTATCTCCGCCGCCCGCATCGTCAACGCCCGTCAGGACTATATCCGGGTCCTGTTTGGGGATATTTCCCCCGCCACGGAGCAGAACTCCGAAGACATATAATCCATTTCTCTTGACTGCCTCTGACTACTGTTTGACTACTGTTTTTAAAAATCCCCCTCTCCCCTTGCGCCGCAACGGGTTTGGAGGTTTTTAAAAGGTTTTTCAAATCCGCTCAAATCTTTGGAAACCCGCACTTTTCAAGGGCTTTTCATTTTGGCCTTATAACTCCGACTCTGAAGGTCGTGCGTTCGAATCGCATCGGGCGTACCATAGCGGACACATACGAACGCCCCCAGATAGTGTGGACAGCAAACGTGTTCGCGATAACGATAAAGGCGGAGAGGCCGTAAAGCCTCCCCGCCTTTATTGTTATCGCAAAACGCTCATTCGTCCATCTTCGCCCCGCAGACCCCACAGGTGTCGGGGATGTGGTCGGGGTCAAACCGAAAATTTGTCCAACAGTGAGAGCAAAAATAGGAATGCCCATTTACTTTGCTTTCAATCCAGTGTCCATGCCGTGCCAGGTCAACGGTAGGGGCGTTGTCAATACACATGAGTATCAGTTCCTTATCGGGCATCTGACCGTGATTCGCCCAAGTGTCAAATACCGCGGAAATATGGTCATGAAGCATATTGGCGTCAATCAACCTCTGTTCCATCTTCCACCTCCTCCAATCTGATGCAATCCCCCGGCTTCACACTGGGGAAAAGCGCTGCAGAAACCCCGGCAATTAAATGCTCTGCCCTAAATGAAAACGTATAGTCCCATCCATCTTTGATGTCCGCGTCAAAGGTTGGCTTATCGCCCCACAATGCAACGACCTCATGATCAAGGCTCGAAACATATTTTGCCCCCACGGCCCGCATAATGGCGATTTCCGGCTCCGTGAGGCGCGGGACGCGAATGATGCTCTCCGGGTGGGCAATTATTTTTACAAGATCCTCCTCACAGTCACAGTAGAGCCATCCGTTATTTTCGTCCCAATACTCCCTCACGCCGTTATGTACGCGGTACAATCCGGCGCACCCGTAGCGCCATTTTTTTTTATTTTCTTCCACACCCAGCACCGTCGCCAGCCGCGACCGTTCCAAGGCCACGGGCTCCCGGATCCGGCCATCCGGCGGGAACACCCATCCGTCAGGCGAATTCACGATAATACAGTTATCCAAGACGTCGCAGATAGTTCCGTTGAACTGACAACCTACGCAGGCGCTCTTAACATCCAACGAGTCCGCGGGAACACGCTTGCGGCAGCTTTCCGCGACCTCCCCCAAAGTCCAGTCACGCAGATTCTTTTTGTTCTCCATGGTTACGAATGCCTCCTTTCACTGCCCCAATACTTCTCCTTTGATGGCTGCGGACCCCCCCCGCTGCGTCCCAGGGTGACATACCCCTTCGCGTTTGGATCCCAGCGCGCCGTCATTTGCCCGTTGCAGTTGAGGCACCGATGCTGGATCTGCGCGTCCTCGATATTGGTTTTGTATCTCCAGGTGTTCCCGCAATCCGGGCAGTAAAATTCCGCCGTTGTCATTTTACCTTCACGCAGTACAGTGGTCTCGCCACAATCCGGGCAAATATGCTCCGTCGTGGCACTCCGGGCGTGATATGCTTTCACTTTCCCGCAATGCTCGCATTTGATCAACAAAAAACCGGCGTAACCGGCCATATCGGAGTAAGTACCCTCCGGCTTTCGGGGCGCCAATGCCGCCGCCGCAGAGGGCGGATACGTTGCGGGGACAGGCTCCGCCGTAGGTTTGCTCTGGGCCGCGGCCTGGATGCGCGACAGCACCAAAAAGCTGTCCTCCATCTCCTTCTCCCACACTGGAGCGGTATCATTTTTATGCGCCTTTACACAAATGTACATTATCTTACCTCCTTGTCCCAATAGACGATTGTCACGGGGATATCGACCCCGTCCATTACTTCTTCGATTAGAGCTTTCACCCGCGTCCAGTCTCCGCCGGCGATCCCGCATCCGATTCGGCCCGGCAGGTAGATCGACCGCCCAAAGATATGCGCTACACTGCGAAGATGCTCCAAGCACCGGCGCATCGCCTCGTAGTTTGTGAGGCAGCCGGTCACACCGGTAAAATCATTCTGGCAAAACATATTCGCAACCCAGACGTCAAAAGAGCAGCAGAAATACTGGTTTGTCCCCAAAAGCGCGGGGCCGTACTTAGCGCAATAGTCCTGGTATTGTTTGTAATCCCAGTCGGACAACAGCTTTTGCCGGATAGAGTATGCCACACCGCCGCCCATAACGCCAGCATAATTTGTCTGGTGCGCGATGATACCATTTCCAACGGCGATCAGATTGCCAGTTATTTCATTCAACATATGTCGCCTCCGCTTTGTGGGCCGCTTTCCTGGCCTCAAATTTTTCTGCCAAATCACGGGGCAGCTCCCGGATTTCAAAGCGCCATTTGAAAGCGTCATCCCCAATTTCGTAGTGGAGACGCGCCTCCGCCAGCGCCGGGGAGTCTTCGCAAATCCCAAACTGGAACGAATGCGCCATCCCATTCCAGACGCCGAATTTGACGCCCTTTTTCCCGTGGTAGTAAAGCTCACGGGATTTCACACGTTTTCCCATTGTTCACGTCCTTCCTTTCGCCCCGTCCGTAATTTCAAAAGTGCTGTAGCAAATACGGCCAAGCAGGTAAACAATACCCTCCAGCCCCATATTTTCATACGTCCCCGGATCGCTGTACCGCTGGACCTCCAGCGCCATGTCCAGAAGCCGGTCTGCGGTCATATCTGCGTCTTTCCCGTCTGGGGCGTAAACGCTGTTGAGAAATTTGTCATACTCCGGGTTCGTGGCCTGCGTAAACCAGTTATACTCAATACAAAGTTTCCGAAGGTCATCCATCCACATGACGCGAGTTTCCTTGATTTTCAAGCCCATTTTGTACCTCCCTTTCCCGGTGTTTCCGTCCACGCAAGGCGGACAATACGCCGCTCCAAAATTGTGATCTCGATTTCCAGCTTATCCACGGCCCATTCCGCCGTGACAGTGATATTCATGCCAGGGTCTACCCGTCGTCCGGCCCCATACGCAACACAGTCGTTAACAGCCTCATCAATCATCCGCGAAAGCCGTGTTTGCATATCCGCACCTCCCCTTCACCACGTAGCTACACCGACGTATGTGCCGGGACCCACTTCAAGTAGCTCCCCAATTCCGGGATGCCGCTGAACGTGTTCCTCCATAGCCGTCAAATCCGCGCTACTGACGTGCAACAGGGCATCCGCCCTGGTGATCTCCGTCCGCCTATAAGGCTGTCCGGGCTTTCCGCCAGCCGTCTCTTTGTAGTATTTCACCGCGGCCTGAGGCGCGGGAGGAAGCATGGAATGGAGGGAGGTGCGCGCAGCGCTGATGTGATCGCAAGCTGCTTTTACGGGGCAACCGTTGCAGTTGAACTCTTCGTAAGGGCAGGTGAGCTTAATTGTGGCCTCGTTAAGAAGGTCGTAAGTAACTTCTATGGCCGCTGGATAAACGGCGTTGTATTTGGTAAGTGTCATAGCCGTGTCCTTTCTGCCCTCGTAACCTCCGGGGCGGGCGTGTTTACATTTCTATTGAATCGAGGTCTATCTGGAGCATTTCCAGCCTGTTCGCGGCGGCGATTGTTGTTCCGGCAAACTGTGTCCGTTTTTCGTTTCCGGCCGCATCATAGGTAATACTCTCGACATAAACCTCAAAGCCCCGGCAATCCACAAAAACAACGCCATCCTTTATGTTGGCCTTGAAGCTGTGCATGTCCGGCGTTTCGTGACGCCGATTGCACTTTAGCAAAAATTTGTGTAATTCATCTTTAACCATTTTGACCCGCCTTTCATCGCCCTCGTAACCTCCGGGGCGGGGGAAGGTATTACTTACCGAGCAAATAGTTAAAAGTTGCCGTGGGGTTTTCCACCGTCTGCCCGTCATCCAGCAAATCCAGGAATGCGTTGAATCGGCGCTTTAACTCCTTCTTGATGAGAGCCTTTGTGCGCTCAGCGTCTTCCCGGTTTTTCCTGCCCGCTTCGTCAGCGTAAAGCTTGACGAGCGTCTCCGTACTTTTGCACCGGTAACCGTCCATTTTCGCGCCTCCTTATTCCTGGATCACTCCCGCTTCGCGCCAGAGCTTCGCCATTTCATTGGGGCTGTACCGCTCAAAGGCTTTTTTGCACCGCTGGAAATCGCCCTTTGTGCTTTTGTGCGTCGAAAAGGCTCCAAGCCAAACGGAATAACCGGACTCCTTACAAATTGCGAGGTACTCACCGGGCTTCACTTCCTGCATGACCCTGAAACCGGCGCGGTCAACGTACCCGTACTCCATGTAAAGCAAAACCGCCTCGCTGTTCTCCAGGACCTTTATCCCGTTCCGGAGGGCTTCACACATATCTACCAGCATTTTCAAGTACCTCCTTTTTCTCTCGCCCGCCCCCGGAGGGGCGGGCCTTGCGTGGTTTAGTCGTAATGAGCGTCGCCGTAACTCAGGCCCCACTCGTCCTTGGCCTCCGGGATAACGATTTGGCCGTCAGGGCCCACCGTGGCGCCCTCGGCGCGGTAGTCGTGGTACAGGTTGAACGCGCCGGCGGCGAGGCTGGAAAACTGGGAAATGACTTGCGGATACCGGTCATCTTCGCCGGTCACGAACTCAAAGCAGTACTTGAACAGCTCCGGGTCCCGAACCTGACGACGCTCGATCAGGTCGTCGATCATGGTCTGCGCGAGTCTGGCGAGGGCGTCGATATCCTCGCGGGCGGTGTCCATCTTCTTGAGGACGTTGTAACGGATACTAACTGACATTTTTAATTACCTCCATTTATTTATTTTGTCTTGCTGTTGCAGTTAAATTATTTTAACTGACGAGTATAGAATAGCATAATATATTTAACTTGTCAACCCCTATTTGCAAATATTTTTATCTTTTTTCAAAAAAATTATCAACCCGTAAAATTTATTGTGTGATTGTGCCTCATACGCGTATAATACGCGCAAATGTGGGCGCGCAGGGCGCACTGGCGCGCCAAAATACTCTTTAATTTCTATCTTTTTATAAATGTTTAAAAATGATATTACAATATTACAAACGCACAATGCCCTATTTCCAAGGGTTTTTGTGTAATATTCCCCCCAAAGGTGTAATTTTTCTCTTACACTGTTTTGTAATTTTTCAAGCCCGAAAAATTACAAAATTACACCCTCCGGCGGAAAGGGCTACACAAAAAAAGCCGGGCTTGAGGAGACCATCGCAAAAACAAGGAGGACTCTGCCAAAAACGCGTATTGACTTATCGTCGCTGCCGTGGTATGTTGTAAGCGTCGGTGCAGACAGGCGGTCTGCGCCGGAGGCGCATACTGCACAAATATGGTTTGCCCAGATAACCCCGCCTTTATGGACGGTGGCTATCTGGGCAAATTTTTTTTTCAAAAAATCCGAAAAAATGCTTGACAACACGCTAATATTAGCGTATAATAAGACCATAAACAAGAGGGGCACAGCCCGGAAAGGACGTCAGAAATGGAAAACATCAACATTACGATTGCCAAGATTGAGAAGTACGGCTTTAAGGTTCGGGAGCGCGCGAACATGTGGAAAGGTAAGCTTGTCGAGGATTGCCCCGTGGTCTACGAGATTTACGATGCCAAAACCCATCAGACCCTTTACGGCGCCGGAGCCGTCGGCCCCGAATCCCTTGAGAAGTGGTTGTCCTGGATGGTCGAGCGCTACGGCGAAAAGGCCGACGCAGAGTCCAAAGCCGCCGAACCCAAAAACGTCAGTGTCAAACCCATCATGGCGGACGTGGAGAAAGAGTGCGAGTATGATCGTATCTACAATGAGGGCGGTGAGGGATACAATCCCTACCGGATTGGAGCTGAACCGACGTACAGCGCGAAGATGACACACGCGGCTCCAATCGATCCGGTTGACTAAGGAGGTATCAAGATGGTCAAAATTAATCATTACCGCATCCATTACCCCGGCCTTGTAAACGTCCAGTTTAAGGCCGTAACCCGCGACAATGAGCCGGACCCCAAAAAGAGGACTGTCCGGTATGCCAAAGGCCCCGACGATGCAGATTGGTTTGAGTACCGGCAGGACAGCTGGGGCAATATCTGCAATACCGACGGTATAGTGGTCTATCCGTCCTTATCCGGGGCGCACCCGCTGCAGGCCGGAGAACACGGATATTTCGGGGAATTCGCGGAACAGCACGCCCCGGGTGTTCATCCGGGACTTCCATCGACCGGTGCAATGACCATCCGCGCTGCGCGTCAAGCCGCCGGCCTGACACAGCAGCAGCTTGCCGACAAATCCGGCGTCAATATCCGTCAGATCCAGCGCGTGGAATCCGGCTCATCTTCGGCCGAAAATCTCACGGCGAAGAATTTCCTGGCCCTGGCCGACGCCCTGGGAGTTGACCCACACGACCTAATATAACAACAAAAGCCCACCTTGCAAATAACAAGGTGGGCTTTTGTGCTGCTTGTTCTCCTCCGTCCCCGCCCTTGCGGGCGGGGTAAAAAGGAGGATCAATCACACCCGGCGACCCTGTGCAAGTACCGGGCGGATTTAGCTCAGTTATCCCTCTCCGGGGTGTCCGGGGGAGTCTCGTCAGACCCGGCCACGGAGTGGGCGGCATCGGTCAGCCCCTCGGCAAAGAGGTATCCGATAACGGCGGCGGCCTGGAGGATCACGCCGGAGACGGTGCTGGCGACGCTCTCGCTCCCGCCAAAGGCCAGGATCAGGCCGGACACAAAGGCGGCGATGGCCACCCAAAGCTTGCGGCTCGTCAGCTTGCGGATAATGTCAGTTTTGTTCATTTTTCTTTTCGCTCCTTTTGTATAAATAGATAATTCCACGCCCGGCGAAACCTCGAGACAAACGTCCGGAGGCCCGCAGGCGCTTATGCCCTCTCATCGGCGCCCAGCGCCATATCCACGGCGCGTTTGACCATGATGGCCGTCTCGTATCTGGTGGTGAACCTCGCCGGGTCAGACCCGTCGGTGATGCCCAGCTCCACCGCCTTTTTGTACTCTCCCTGATCCTCAACCCACTGGGGCGGCTCCTTCTCCCGCAGGTACTCCATCAGCCGCTTGTAGATCTCCTCGCCTGTCATTTCCTCGCCCTCCTTCAGTGACAAAATTTTTGCGATCGCCGCATAATCGGGGCAGATAAAGCCCCGGATGTACCGCCCGTTGACTGTCATGCTCCGCTGGCCCACCTTGCCGCCGGACATGTTGCCCTCGGTGACCGTAAATTTGCCACCGGACACGGCGGACACGATGCCGATGTGTTCGGCCTTGCCAACATCGTCGCCCTTGCCGTCGTCGTCCCAGTCGTAGACGCAGGCGTCCCCGATCTGCGGCACATGGGAGTCGTCCTCCACCCATATGCCCTTGGACTTTGCAAGATTGATCAGGTTATTGCAGGAGCATTCCGTCCCGGTATACTCCGCGATCCCGGCGCGTATCCACGCCGCGGAAACGGTAGTGGCGCAATAGGCGTCCCTCACCTGCACCCGGTATCCCCGGGCCAGGGGCTTGTAGGTGTTGTAGGTGTCCAGGATGTCCAGGTGCTTATCGCTGCCCTTCGTCCCCCCGATCCAGGCGTTGATGATGGTTACAACGCTCTGCCTCAGCTCGTTCTCGGTCATGTGTCTACCTTCCTCTCCAAATCATCAATCCGGTGGTTCGCCACCTTGATTTGCTCCTCGATCACCGGCATCCGCTCGGCAAAATGGTTGTGCTTGTCAACCTTGGCCTCCAGCTGATCAATCCGGTAGGCTATCAGAGCGCCGGTTTTGCGGTTGGCCGCCAGCACGCCCAAAAACGCCAGGCCCCCGGTGATCAGCGCCACCACAATACTTGTCCAGTCCATTTGCACCACGTCCTTTCAGATTCTCGGCAGCTGCCACGGGGCGCTGCGCGTCACCAGCTTGTACCGGGGCAGGGATATTTTGGTAAGGTCGATCTTCGGCGTCTCCGGCTCGGGTCTCTGCCACGGGGCGTCCACATCCGGGATTTTGGCCTCCACCTCGTCCCAGCGGGGGTAATTCAGCTCGCCCCACTCCCGGAGCGTGTCCGGCAGATACAGGAGGTCTTGCCCCTCCGTCATGCCCTCGTAGCTGTCCACGGCCTCAAGCTCCACGTCCTCACCCGTCTCCTCCCGGAGCTGCGCCCGGACGCTCTCCACCGCCGCCGCCGTCATCTCCGCCAGCCGCTCCGGCGCGATGTCCGGCCGCCGGTGCCCCACATATAGCTTGATCACGTCCTCACCTCCCGTAATTGCGCGTCCGCCGGTCAAACTCGGCGGCTACACCGTCCAGCTCGGATGCCTCCAAGGCCGGGAAATAGGTGGGCGTGAACATCAACTCCGCATACGCACATTGCCAAAGGAGGAAACCGCTCAGCCGCTGCTCCCCGCCCGTGCGGAGGATCATATCCGGCTCCGGCGCCCAGTTCAGGGCGGCGTCCAGCTCATCCAGCGTCCTGGCCCCGGCCTCCACGGCCCGGGCGATCTCGTCCCGCCCACCGTAGTCCACGCAGATGTTAAGGGTCAGGGCGGTGCAGGACGCCGTGGCGGACTCCATGTCCTCCATGACCTCCACCACATCCGCCGGGACGCGATCCCGCCGGCCGCGGAAGCACACCCGGACGCCCCGGGCCACATACCAGCCCTTGTTGCTGGCAAAATATGTCCGGATCAGCCTCAGGAGGTGGGTTAACTCCTCATTTGACCGCTTCCAGTTTTCCGTGCTGAAGGCGTAGACAGTAAGATACGGCACACCGGCGCCAATGGCCCAGTCGCAACAGCGGCCAATGACCGTGATTCCCTGCGCGTGTCCCGCCTCCGGGGGCAGGCCGTTGGCCTTGGCCCACCGCCTGTTGCCGTCGCAAATGATTGCAAGATGTCTCATGCCTCGTACACCTCCAGATATCCCGCTCTCCGGCTGCGCCAGGAATAATCCCGGCTCATCCCCGCGGCCCGTTTGGCCGCCAGCGCGTCCTTGTCCCGGTACAGCGCAAACGCCCGGTCTATGGCCTCCGGGAGGCCGTCTTGGATTATAACGGCCATCTCTGCGTCCATGTTGTCCCGGAGTCCCCCGGCCAGGGTGGTGATGGGTACTGTGCCAAACCGGGCGGCCTTCATCGCCGTGAGGCCGCACGGCTCATACGTCGCCGGGTTGAGCAAAAAATCCGCCCCGGCCAGCAGGCCCACGCCCTGCACGGGGTTGGCCCACTTTGTGGCCCAGATCACCCCGTCATCCCTCGTCAGGGACGCCAGACGCCCCTCCAGGGCGGGGTCTCCGCGCCCGGCGAATAAAGTGACGCCCCCGGCGTCCCGTATCATGTGGACGGCCTCCAGGGCCTCACAGACGCCCTTCTCCGGGGTGAGCCGCGCCATAAAGAGAAATACGCACGGGTCGCCCTGGATGCCGTAGTCCCGCAGGAGCCGCCGCTTGCAAACTGCCTTACCGGTGAGATTATCCGCGGAGTACGCCGCGTCGATCATAAGGCCCCGCTCCGGGGCATAGGCCGCCGTCAGGATGCCGTTGGTCACGCCCCGTATGGGCGTGCGGTAATGGGCCGTCAGCTCCTGGGCATGGGCGTGTGAGACGCTGCACACGGCATCCCAGATCAGCACATCCGACGCCGGGGGCAGCTCCGGCCCCTCCACCGTCAGGACGCGCCAGCCGCATTTTTCCGGCCAGATGTTGGGCGGGGCAAAGGAGTGGAGGATATCCGGCCCCAGCTCCCCGACGATTTCCGCCGCCCGCTGCGGCCAGCGGGATTGCTCAATGAGGACGTAATCCACGCCAAAGAGGCGGCAGCGCCGCACGCCGTCCACCCGCTCCGAGAGATTGTCCGCCATGCGGATATACACGCTGTCCCCGTCGGGGCACACCACCGTCACCCGGTAGAGATCGCTCATCACGTTGGCTACACTGTCCGCCACCTCCCCCACGCCCGTCCGGGCCGTGCCGGAGAGGAGGGATTCGGCGGTGAGGATGCAAAGCGTCATCATCGCTTCCGCCTCCTCCGGCTTAAGCTCCCCGCGCCTGGGCGGATGATCGCGGTTGTCTTGCCGATGCGTATCTTCACCTGCTGCCCGATGGACAGCTTGTAGGCCGCCAGCGCCACCTCCAGCTCCGTCTCCCCAGGCTCCGTGAGGTAGAGCCGCTGCACCGCCATACCGCAGCGGATGAGGATACGGGCGAGGAGGCTGTCTTTTTTGCGGACAAAGCGCTCCCAGAACCAGTCGACGCCGTAATCCAGCGCCACATACACCCCAATTGCCAGGGTGCAGCTGAGCCATGGCCGGGGCATCGTGAGCGCCGAGGCCGCCAGGAGCGCCAACAGCATTTTCCACGCGCCTGCCACAGTCCCGCATGTCCCGATTATGGGCGACTGAGCCTTGGCGTTCTCCACCGTCAGATCCAGTCCCTCCCGGTCGCAGTTTAAGACCTTGTGCTCAGCCCCGTGGTACCGGTCCCGCGCCGGGGAAATGAGCCTGAAAAACAGCAGGAGCGCCACATACGCCCCCAGCCTTGCCGGGAACTCCGCCCAAAACGGCAGTCCCCATATCGGCAAAAGCAGCGGTATGACCACGGCGAAAAAGTCCCGCAAAAGTCCCCGCGCAAACGCCCCGTTCATCCCGAGCCCCACAGCCATGTTGAGAACCTGCATGTATGAGCTGTCCAGCACATCCGTGACGCTCCCGATTTTCTCGACCTTGGTATGTATCTGCCCGTCCCGGCCCCGCAAGGCCACGGCGCGGCAGATGTCGTTTTCGTAGGATACGCCGGCCATCCATGCCGTCCCAAGCGTGCCGGCTCCCCGCCAATTCTTGCCTGTCATCCTTCTTCACCCCCCATCATCTCCCGCAGCATCTCCGGCTTGATGCTGGCCAGCATATCCGCCGCCTGCTCCGCCGTGGCCTCCGC
>CANQBA010000048.1 GCA_947589545.1 uncultured Oscillospiraceae bacterium
CTACCATATTTTCTATTTTCGGCCACCCATACGCCCGCTTACGCTGGGCGTGAGGTGGTTTTTTGACAGACTGAAACAAGCCCGGAACCCCGGGCTTGTTTTTTTTTGCTTATTCTGCCGGAAAAGGCCCGAGGGCCTTTTCCGATGTCAGACATTATTTTATTGGATCCCCGCCCGGTTCAGCAAACTCAGGTCGCTGTCCTCCGCCATTTCAAGGGCGTCAGGGAAGGTCTGGTAGTCCTCCTCCGGCCCCAGGAGCCGGTGGGAGATCTCCGTCTCGGTGATCTCGGTGCCGTCAAAGCCGATTTGGCTGATGACCTCATACCCCATCTGGCCCATCAGGCGGGTGAGCTTCCCGTCCACTACGTAGAGGAGGGAATGGGCCATATCGAAGGAGCCCAGCTTTTGAAGCCGCCCGGAGTCCATGCTCCAGACGCCCGCCCCGGCGTCGGCCTCATAGTGGCCGTACCCGGCGATCAGCTCCGGCGTCCCGTCCCCCGTCAGGTCAAAGAGACCGTAGCGGAGGAAGAGCGGCTCGTAGTCCTGGGCCTGCAAATACGCCAGGATCCCCCGGTAGTCGTTGGCCTCCGCCCCGTCGCCGTGGCCGGACGTCTCGGTCTTCACCAGCTTCAGGCCGCCCTGCCCATCCGGCTCGTAGGTGTTGTAAATATAGCCGCTCTCTCCGTCCTTGTAGCACTCCACGATCTGCCCGTCGCGGATCTCCGCGTTACGGAGGGTGGCGCCGTATACGAATTTCCCCGCGCCGTTGTCCCAGAACCAGTAGCAGCAGGGGGCGTCCGCCTCCATGCCGTCCTGCACGCCCAGGTCGCAGAAACCGTCCAAGTTCAGGTCAAGGGCCGTCATGGTTCCTTCCCGCCGGGGCGCCTCGGTGTAGCCGGCGTAGATGCCGTTTACGAACCCCGGGGCCTCCCGCACGTTGATGACCTGCACGGGCTCGCCGGAGGATCTGTTTTCATAGATCCTGATCTCCCGGATGCCCCAGGAGTCGTCAAAGGGCGCCTTGCGGCCGATGGCCTCGATGACCAGCCTCTTGCGGCCCTCCTGGATGGCGAAGGAGGCCGCCACCCGGTCGGATACCCGCTCCGGATCCTGCCGCGTCCCTTCGGCAAAGTAGGTCTTGCAGAACCTGCGCACATCCGCCACCGTGGGCTCCGGATCGGCGCTGGCCTGACGCATGGCCTCCCCGATGCCCGGCTCCAGGACAAACTCGCCCTCCCCGGCGTACCGGTAAAGACGCACGTCCCGGTACGCGGCCCCGGCCTCCGGCACGTAATCCAGCAGCACCAGCACGTCTCCCACGCCCATCCCCGTGAAATCCTCGAAGCTCACCGCCGCCACGGAAACGGACTTGTTGTCGTTGCAGACCGGGGTGAACTCATAGTCGGACACCTTTTTGTCCCTGGACAGGAAGAACCGCATGTCGCCAAACTCCGGCGTGGGCCGGTAGGAGATGAACCACACCTTGTCCCAACCGGCAAGCTCCACCTCAAAGCTCTGCTCCTCGTCGATATATTCCGGCAGCAGATCCACGCCGGCCCCGTACTGCACCTCCGGCGGCGCGGAGGGCAGCTCCGGCTCCGCCACCACCGCCAAAACGTTCCAGTTGAAGGACTTGGCAAATTCCTCCAGATCCTCTTTTGTCAATGCCGCCGTCCCCTCCGCGCCGGAGGTTCCCGCCAGCACGTTAACGGTGACAAAGCTGTCCCCCAGATCTGCGATCACCAGGGCCTTCTCCGTCCCCAGCGCCAGGGCCAGCGTTTTGCCGCCCACGTCGATGTTCCATTGCTCGTACCCGGCGGGGTCGCCCAGATACAGCATGTTGTCCACCACGCTCCCCTTCACCGACCGGACAAGCTGGTAATCCAGCGCCTTTCCGTTCTCCGGTTCGTAGGCCCCGTCCATGCCGAAGGCGCCGTTTTCATAGATATAACAGCCGTATCTTGCGTGCCGCGCGTCGAAAAGCTCCCCGCCCTGGAGCGCCGTAAGCTCATCGTAGGACATATCCACGCACCTGGTTCGGGCCGCCAGGCCGTATTTGGCGGCGGCCTCCTCCAGGGAGAGCGCGCCGGAGCGGTACGCCTCGTAGGCCATGGACTCGGCGGAGTCCGCGTAGCCCTGCAGGGTCACAAAGCTTCCGTAGACGGGATCCTTCTCCGGCATCACCAAGTCCGTGAGGCCGAAAAAGTCCGTGGCGTAGGCTGTGATGCCCAGCGCCGCCGCCATCGCCGCCGCGGCGGCGGCGATCAAACCTTTTTTCAGGGGAAACGTCTTTTTAGTCTTCATTTTTTCAAAGTCCTCCATGTTGAACTCGTAGGAGGACCGCACATGGGAAAAGGTCTCGCGATAGATGTCTTTACTCACAGTTTTACGCCTCCTCAAGCTCCTGTCTCAAAATGGCCCTGGCCCGTGAAAGCCGCGTGGTCACAGCGGATTCCCGCAGCTCCAACAGGCTCCCGATCTCCTTGACGGAATATTCCTCGTAGTAAAAGAGGTACAGCGGCACTCTGTATTTTTCCGGCAGCGCCATCACCGCGGTAAAGAGCGCGATCTGCTCCTCCGCCTCGAAGGGCGCCGACAGCGCCAGCTCCTCCGGCGGCGTGGGAACGCGGCGTTTTTCCGCCCTGGCCGCGTTCTTGCAGAAGTTCAGCGTCACCCGGATCATCCAGCGCTTCACATGCTCGTCGCCCTCAAAACGCCCTTTGGAGAGGTACAGGCGCATCAGCGCCTCCTGAACCGCGTCCTCGGCGTCCTGGGGATTTCCCAGGAAATTCAACGCCACCCGGTACACCGTGTCCTTATATTTTTCGGCGTACCGGATGAAATCATTCCTGTCCATCAGACCACTGTCCTTTGAAAGCTTTCAACTGTAAAACACATCATACGGCCATTTTGTCACAAAAAGGCATAAAAAAATAAAAGTCTTTTTTAATTTTTAAAATGCTCCACCGCTTTCCTGCCGATGAAGAGGAAGAAGCAGAGGATCAGCGCGCCCACCGCGCCGGCGGCGTTGCCCCCGCAGACGGCGATGAGGTAAGAGGAGGCAAAGTAGGAGAGGATGTCCGGCCCCGCGCCGGGAGCGGCGGCGCTTTCGGACACGGCGTAGAGGATCTCCCCGGCGCACAGCCCCACCAACCCCAGCAGAAAGGGCTCCGCCGCCAGGATGGGCCGCTCCACCTTCAAAAAGAGCGCCGTCTGGGCGGCGATGGAGCAATAGAAGAAGATGGAGGCGGCGTGGAGCCTCCCGTTCAGCACAAAGTCGTCCAGGATCAAAAAGGGCGCCGGCAGCAGAAAAAGGATCGCCGCGATGAGAAGCCCGGAGACCGCCGGCCGCCTGTTTGTAAACTCCCGTATCACAGCTCTTTTCCCTCTCTCTCCACCCGTTTGATCCCCCGCTCCACCTTTGACCGGGGGTTCATGACCTCCCGGCCGCACCCCAGGCACCGGAGCTTGAAGTCCGCGCCCACGCGGGTGATCTCCCACCTGGTGGAGCCGCAGGGGTGCGGCTTTTTCATAGTGACGATATCGCCTACTTTAATGTCCATCCCGTTCCCCCCGGATAAGCTCCCAGTATTTTTTGGCCGCCTGCTCCGTCTTGTTGTCGCCGTACTCGTAGTAGACCGCGTCCTTCAGCCCGTCGGGCAGGTACTGCTGTTTCACCCAGTGGCCGGGGAAATCGTGGGGATAAAGGTACCCCTGCTCCCGCTCGAAGCCCGTGCCGTCGGCGTGGACGTTCTGCATTTCCCGGGGGATGGGCCCCGCCTTTCCGGCCTCCACGTCGGCAAAGGCCCGGTCGATGGCCATCACCACGGAATTGGACTTGGGCGCGGTGGCCAGCAGGATCACCGCCTGGGCCAGGGGCAGCCGCGCCTCCGGCATCCCCAGCTGCAGGGCGGAATCCACGCAGGCTTTGACAATGGCCGCCGCCTGGGGGTAGGCCATGCCGATGTCCTCGCTGGCCGAGCAGAGGATCCGCCGGCACGCCCCGGCCATATCCCCCGCCGACAGGGCCCTGGCCAGGTAGTGGAGAGCTGCGTCGGGATCCGACCCCCGCAGGGACTTCATCAGCGCCGACACCGCGTCAAAGTGCTGATCCCCGTCCCGGTCATACCGCAGGGCGTTTTTCTGGGCCGCGATCCTGGCGTCCTCCAGGGTGATCCTCAGCCTTCCGTCCTCGCCCCTGGCCGCCGCGGTGAACAGGAGCTCCACGGCGTTGACCGCCTTGCGCACGTCCCCGCCGGAGGAGGACGCGATGTGCTCCGGCACCCCCTCCTCCAGCTCCGCCTCGCCGAATCTGTCCGAGGCGATGGTCACGGCCCGCCTCACCGCCTGCAAAACGTCGGCGCTTGTCAGCTCCTTGAACTCAAAAACCGTGGAGCGGCTGAGCACGGCGTTGTAGACGTAAAAATACGGGTTCTCCGTGGTGGAGGCGATGAGGGTGATCTTCCCGTTCTCGATAAACTCCAGCAGGCTCTGCTGCTGTTTTTTGTTGAAATACTGGATCTCATCCAGATACAGCAGCACCCCGTTGGGGGCCAGAAACGTGTCAAGCTCCGCGATGATGTCCTTGATATCCTGGAGGGACGCGGTGGTGGCGTTGAGCCGCCGCAGCTCCCGCTTTGTCTCCCGGGCGATGATGTTGGCCACGGTGGTCTTGCCGGAGCCGGAGGGGCCGTAAAAGATCATGTTGGGGATCCGCCCGGAGCGGATAATGCGGCGAAGAAGCCCGTTCTCCCCCAAAATATGCTTCTGCCCGTACACCTCGTCCAGGGTCTGGGGCCTTATCTCGTCCGCCAGGGGCCTTGTATGTTCCATCAGCTCACCTCTCCCGTCTTGGGAAGCATGTAGTAAAACCGTTTGAATTCCCGCGCGTCCATCCCCCGGGCCAGCTCGTCCACCAGCAGGAGGGCCGCCGCCCGGGAATCGCTGCCCGCCCGGTGGTGGTCAAGGGCGATGCCCAGGTGGTCGCACAGCACGTTCAGGTTGTTGTGGGGAAGCCCGTAGCACCGCCGCGCCATCTGGCAGGTGCACACATAGGGGGCGTATTTCCGCCAGGGGATGTTGTAATGGGCCAGACACGCCCTCAGCACCCCCATGTCGAAGGGGGCGTTGTGGGCCGCCAGGATCCCGCTCTCAAAGACGGGCCGCAGCTCCCGCCAGACCTCCGGGAACGTGGGGGCCTCCGCCGCCGCCTCCGGCGTGATGCCGGTGAGGTCGATGTTGAACCGGTTGAAAAAGGTCTCGGGATTTATGAGCGTCTCAAACTCGGAGACCAGCTCCCCGTTCTCCACCACCGCCACGCCGATGGCGCTCATTCTGTCGTTTTTGAAGTTGGGCGTCTCCACGTCAAAGACCACAAATCTGTCCATACCGGGCCTTCCTTCATCTTTTTCTAAGGAACCTCTGAGCAAATCTTCCCTCATAAAGGATTATACCACGCCCGGTGTACGCTTGCAAGGACGGAGTTAACGTGCTATACTGTGAAAAAAGTCATAAAAAGGCGGTGTAACCATGGACAAAGCCGTTTCCGATGAGATCGTAGCCAGATTGGAGCGGGAATACCCCCTGGCAGAATGTACGCTGGACTACGACGATGCCTACCACCTGCTGGTCAGCGTGCGTCTGGCCGCCCAATGTACCGACGCCCGGGTCAACCAGGTCACCCCCGCCCTCTTCGCCCGCTACCCCACGGTACGCCACATGGCGGAGGCGAACATCGAGGACGTGGAGGGCTATATCCGCTCCTGCGGCTTTTACCACGGCAAGGCCAGCGACATCGTAAACGCCGCTGTCATGATCGAAACGCAATTTTCCGGCAAGGTTCCGGACAACATGGACGACCTTCTGAAGCTCCCCGGCGTGGGCCGCAAAAGCGCCAATCTTATCCTGGGCGACGTGTACAACGCCCCCGGCGCGGTGGTGGTGGACACCCACTGCATCCGGATCACCAACCTTCTGGGCTATGTGAACACCAGGGATCCCGCGAAGATCGAGCCCATCCTGCGGGCCATCCTGCCGCCGGAGAAGTCCAACGACTTCTGCCACCGGATGGTTCTCCACGGCCGCGCCGTCTGCGTGGCCCGCCGCCCCCAGTGCGAAAAATGCGTGCTCCGGGATCTGTGCGCCTATTACAACAACTGCCAGGAGGTTTTGTCATGAAAAAATCTGTCCTGAAAAGACGGCTTTTCGCGCTTCTCCTGGCCCTGGCCCTGCTCCTGCCCATGTCCCTGACCGCCGGGGCGACGGAAACCGTCATGGAGTGCCGCCTGCGGGGGACGTACTTCAACAGCCTCGGCGAGGCCCTGAAGGTCTACAGGGAGGGGGACGTCATCGAGCTTCTGACGGAGCTCCACCGGTGCAGTACGGTGCCCTATGGCGTCGAGGTTCGCGTCCGGGGCGTGAACGGCGTGCGGGTGCCCGACGACCTCTTTTACGCGTACCCCCACCAGGAGATCCGGCACCGGACGGAGGGGGACGTCCACATCTTCAAGCTGGTGGTGCTGGAGCGCGACCCGTCCTGGCCGGAAAAGCTCATTCTGACAAGCGCCGTCCCCAACGGATATCTGTCCCTTTTCTCCAGTGATGTCTGGCCGGGGGAGACGGCCCTGGTGGATGTGGAGCCTTTTGAGGGCTGTCAGGCGTCGTCCCTGACGGTGCTGGACGCCAAATTCAACCAAATCCCCGCCCGGCTCTACGAGGGGGATATCCCCGTCACCCCCGGCTGTGTACGGTATGAATTCACCATCCCCAAGGAAAACCTGCCCCTGACGGTTTACGCCACGGTTCTGCCCGCCGGGGAGACGGACGAAAACTGCCCCAGCCGGCCCTTCGCCGACGTGGAGGCCGGGGCCTGGTATCACCGGGCGGTGGACGAGCTGGTGGGGCGGAAGGTCATCAACGGCACCGATCCCCAGCACTTCACCCCCTACGGGATGCTGACCCGCGCCGAGGCGGTGACCATCCTCTACCGGCTGGCGGACACCCCCGCCGTCCCCTACGCCCCCGCCTATTCCGACGTGCCGGACGGTGAGTGGTACACCGCCCCCGTCATGTGGGCCACCCGGGAGGGCATCGTCAACGGCGTGGGCGGCGGTCTCTTCGCCCCCGGCGAGCTTCTGACCCGGGAGGCCCTCTGGATCATGCTCCTGCGCCTGTCCGGCGATAAGGTGCTGTACTCGATGCTGGACACCAAGCTCGCCCTGGAGTCCGGGGAGATCAACGCTTTTGCCGCCGACGCCTTCACCTGGGCCCATGTCATGGGGCTTGTGAACGCCAATGCCATCCGCGGCAAAAGCGCCCCCACCCGCGCCGAAACAGCCGTCACCGTGTATATGTACCTCCAAAGCCGCGAAAAGATCGCCGCCGACCCACCCCCCTACTACCCCGAGATCCAATTGAACAGATAATTGTCCCGGGCGACGGTATCCCACCGCCGCCCGTTTTTTGTGACCCGCCGGGCCAAAAACGGTACTGTATAAGTGAAAGGGGGCGGGAGGATGGACGACGGCGAGATCCTTGAGCTGTTCCGGGCCCGGAACACAGACGCCATCGCGGAGAGCCAGAAAAAGTACGGCTCCCGGTGCCATACGCTGGCGCAAAATCTGCTGGGCAGCGCCCAGGACGCTGAAGAGGCGGTAAACGACGCTCTGAACGCGGCGTGGGACGCCATACCCCCGGCCTGTCCCCGGTCGTTGGGGGCGTTTCTCGGAAAAATCACCAGGAATCTGGCCCTCAAGCGGCTCCGGGACGCCAATGTCCAAAAGCGCGGCGGAGGCATCCTCCCCGCCCCGCTGGAGGAGCTGGAGACATGTGTCCCCGGCGGCGCGCGGGTGGAGGAGGCCGTGGAGGCCCGGGAGCTTTCCCGGGCGGTAAACGTCTTTCTGGACGCCCTGCCCCGTGACGACAGGCGGGTCTTTCTGCGCCGCTACTGGTACTTCGACGAGGTGAAGGCCATCGCCGCCCGCTTCGGCTTTTCCGAGAGCAAGGTAAAAATGATCCTGAAGCGCCGCCGGGATCAGCTGGCGGCGCAGCTCAAAAAGGAGGGGTATATCGTATGAAAACGGATCTGTTGGTTGACGCCATCGGCGACGCCCGGGAGGAATACGTCCTGGATGCCGGGACAACACATCCAAAGAAAAAGCCTGCTTGGCTGAAGCTCACCGCCGCCGCGGCGTGTCTGGCGCTCTTGGCGGGCGCGGTCTCCCTGTCCGGCCTTCTGCGCGGGCCGGGGGACTACATGCTGTCGGAGCGGTCGGAAAACGTGCGGGTCTACCGGCTCAAGGATCTCCCCAAAGGCGGCGTGTCGGCCAGTTATAACCTCATGAAACTGACAGATGAGGACATCTTCAGCTCTGACACCGTCATCTTCCGGGGGACAGTGACGGATATCGAGAACATCGAAGTGGACATGAACGGCGAGAGCTTCTACTGGTCTATCGTCTCCGTGGAGGTCTCCAAGGTTCTGCGCGGCGGGCTGACAGTGGGCCAGACCGTCCGTATCCGCGCTGACACCCCCATCGGCGGCGACGTGGACATGTGGGTAGAGGACAACGGCATCGTGTCCATGCTCCGGGTGGGCATGGAGGGCATTTTCATGCCGGCGCCCTATGACGCGGACAGCCTGTTTGGCGCCAACGGCGCGTGGCTGTGCCTTGGGGACATTGCCCCCTACGGTTTTCGTGACGGTGTGCGGTGGGTCTTTCTCAGGACAGAGACCGGCCTCGTCTTCGAGCGCGACGCCACTTATTCCATCCCCGGCGCGCATACGCTGGAGGACATCGAGACGTATATCCGGGCTATGCTGGAAAAAACGGCAACACGTCCCTAAGCCTCCCCCTTTTCCCGGGGCAGACCGTCAAAATCACCGCGCTATTCCCTTGTAATTTGGATTATATCACATAGTCGCTTATTTGTCAAGTAAAAATATCATAAAAATAATTAATTTTTTGTAAACAACCCCCGTGCGGGCCAGAGGCCTGCTCGGCCCGTAAATAAAATACGCGGCGAAACCGCAACCTTTTTGGGGCGGGAAACGCGGAAAATCGAAAAATCGGGCCGCCCGGAGAGGCGGCCCCTACGAGGTTGTACGATGGATTTTTCGAAAATCCGACGGAACGGGAATACGATAGTGCGGCGTGTGGGCCGAGCGGGTCTCTGGCCCCTACAGATACAACATGTTCCCCCGCGGGCGCTCCCCGGGTCCAGGGCCCGCAGGCCCTGGTCGTTTTTCAAAGGTGGGATCCAGGGGAAAGGGGCCCCCGCGCGGCTGTCGCCGCGTGGGGAGAGGAGGAGCGAACCGTGCGAGTGAGGGCGAAAGAGAACCCATCCGGGCTGTCGCACGGATGGGAGAGGACGTCCGACGCCTGCGCCTGAGGGCGAATACTTGGAGCCCGAGGTTAAGCCGGTTCCGCGACGACGCTACCGCGCGGATATGAATGGGGCAGGGGTACGATCCCTGCCCCGTTGTTTTTCTCCTCTTTGTTGCTTTCTCCTCTTTTGTCAACGCAAAAGAGGAGAAACGCAAATTGCCCTCTGTCCTTTAAGGGCGGAATCCTTATTTCACCCTCATTCTCTCCACCAGCGCCTCGTCGGACTCGGCCAGGAGGGTGCGGTAGGTGTGGTAGATGACCATGCCGGGGCGGGCGCCGGCGGGCTTTTTGATCTGCCGCACCTCGGTGACGTCCACGGGCACCTTGGCCGCGTCCCGGCCCTGGGAATAGAAGGCCGCCACGCAGGCCGCCTCGTGGACGGACTGGGGATCCGGCGTTTTGCCCTGGCAGGAGAGGATCACATGAGCCCCGTGGAGCTTCTGGGCGTGGAGCCAGAGATCCGTCTTGGAGCTGTCACGCAAGGTCAGCTGGTCGTTCTGGGCGTTATTTCTGCCCGCCCGTATGAGAAGGCCGGCGGTGGATCTAAAGCGCATGGGCTGGAGGGGCTGGCGCTTGGGCCGGCGGTTCTGCTTCGGGGCGCGCAGAACCCCCGTCTCCTCCAGCTCCGCGCGGATCTCCGTAAGATCCCGCTCCGTCTCCGCCCGGTCGATCTCCTCCAGGACGCTGTCCAGGTACGCAAGCTCCTCCTCGCCCTGACCGATTCGCTCCGTCAGGTGCGCCACGGCGCTCTTGGCCCGGTTGTAGTCCTTATAATATTGGGCGGCGTTCTGCTGGGGCGATTTCAGCGGATCCAGCGGGATCCTTCTCGTCCCGCCGTCCGCCGCGTAAAAGTCCTCCGCCACAAGCTCCCGCTGGCCCTTTTTCATGGCGTAGAGGTTGGCGGTGATGATATCCCCGCACTGGCGCAGCCAGTCCCTGTTCTCCGTATGCAACAGCTCCTGCCGCTGGGCCTCCAGCCGCCGGGCTACCCGGTTCCGGGCGGTGCCCGCCGCCCGCCGCAGCTCTCCGGAGCGCTGACGGCGCCGCTCCACGGCGTCCTTTTTGGCGTAAAAGGCGTCCAGAAGCGCGGAAAAGCTCTCCGCCTTGGTCAGCGCGTACCCCGGCCCGTACTGAAGGATCGGGATATAGGAGAAATCATAGGGCGCGCCCTCCGGGCCGGTCAACAGGTACGGCTCGCCCCCGGCCAGCACGGCGTCCCGCAGGCGGCAAAGCTCCGCCGCCAGACCGCCGCTCTCCGCCCGGAAGGCCATCTCCCGGGCCACCAGCGGGGAGATCCCCAAAAACCGCTCCATCACGCCCTTATCCACAGGCCGCCCCGGCTCAAGCCCCGCGCAGAGCTCCGCGATCTCCTGGTCCGACAGGGCCAGCAGATCCCGCTTGTCCTGCATGGGCGGCAGGCGGTAGCGCATCCCCGGCTGAACCGGCCGCCTGTCCTCCGCCGAACCGGCCCGGAAGAGGCAGTCGGTGATGATCCCGTCCTTATCGGTCAAAATCACATTGGCGGCGTGGCCGAAAAGCTCCACGGCCAGCCCCCGCTCCTCCCCCTCGCCGAACAACCCCGGCGCGGCCAGGCGCAAAAGCAGTACCCGGTCGGTGACGGGCATGGACACCTCCAGGATCCGCGCCCCGGTGAGGTGCTTCCGCAGAAGCATACAGAACATGGGCGGCTCCTGGGGCTTTTCCAGCTCCTGACCGGTAAAATGGAGGCGCGGCGCGCCGGAGGAGCCGCCGATCAGCAGCTCCCGCCGCCGCTCCCCCTTCACCGTCAGCAGTACGGTGCCCCGGGCCGGCTGCTGGATCTTCTCGATCCGCGCCCCCGTCAGCTCCCGCTCCAGCTCCCCCTTCAGGCAGCGCAAAAATAAGGCGTCAAAGGCCATTGTTATCCCTCCAGTATGGCGTCGAACAGCAGGCAGAGCCGCTCCCGCCGTCCCTTTATGTACAGATACCCGAACAGCGCCTCCAGGGCCGTGGCGGCGTGATACTGCTGCAGCGTCGCCCCGTGGGGCACGGCGTGCACCTTGGCGTTCCGGCCCCGCCGGTAGACCTCCCGCTCCTCCTGGGTAAGCAGGGGTGCGATCCGCTCCGCCCCCGCCGCCTGGGCTGGGGCCGCCACCAGCGCCACCGTGGCCCGGTGGAGGGAGCGGTTCGTCTCCTTGCCCCGGGTCACCAGATACGACCGGGCCATCAGCTCGTACACCGCGTCCCCGATGTGGGCCAGCGCCAGGGAGGAGAGACTTTGAAGCTGGGTATCCGTCAGATCAAATGTAAAATAATCCATGCCGTCACCTCGCCTGTCAATCTTACCATATCCGCTTCGTAATTTCCACTGTTTCTTTCCTCTTTTGCACTTGACCGCGGGGAAAAAAGCCCCTATAATGTGACGCATACGACGTAATTTGGAGGTGACCGCCACGGACGACAGCGAACGCAACGACCGGATCGGCCCGAAGGCGAGGGTGATCGCCAACAGCTTCCGGCGCATCGCCGACGAATCCACCCACGAGCTGGGCATCACCGGCGTCCAGTCCTTTCTCTTAGGGTATCTCTACTGCCAGCGGGAGCATCCCCCCTGCCAGCACGATATCGAGGTGCGCTTCAACATCAAGCATCCCACCGCCACGGGGCTTTTGGAGCGGATGGAGGAGCGGGGCTTTGTGCGCTTTGAGCAGGACGGCGCGGACCGGCGGCGCAAGCGCATCCTTCTGACGGAAAAGGGCGCGGAGGCGGCTCAGCACACAAAGGACAGGCTGGACGAACTGGACGCCCGCCTCAGCCAGGGCTTCACCCCCGAGGAGCTTTCCACCCTCAACGCCCTTCTGGACCGGGTGGTGGAAAACGCCAAATCAGCCGGCGGCAGGTGCCGCCATCAGGAAGGAGAATGACGAGATTTGATACGAAGACTTGCCCGGTGCGTCCGGGAATACACCCTGGCGGCGGTGCTGGCGCCGCTTACGATGATCGGCGAGGTGGCCATGGAGGTCACCATCCCCAAGGTGATGAAGGCCCTCTACGACTACGGCATACAAATGGCCAATATGCACGTGGTGTTGACCCGCTCTTTGCAGCTGGTGCTGTGCGCCCTCTGCTCCCTGGCCTTCGGCGTGGCCTCGGCGGCCTTTGCCACCAAGGCCGGCACCGGCTTTGCCCGGAACCTCCGGCACGATATGTACTATTGTGTCCAGGAGTACAGCTTTTCCAACATCGACAAATTCTCTACCGCCTCCATCGTCACGCGTCTTACATCGGACGTGGCGAATTTGCAGATGACCTTCCAGATGATGATCCGCATGGCCATCCGGGCGCCCATGACCATGATCCTGGCCTTTATCTCCGCCATGACCATCTCCGTGAAGCTCTCCCTGGTCTACTGCGTGGCTATGCCCATCCTGATCGTGGCCCTGGTGTGCCTGGTGCCCCTGGTGCACAGCATCTTTGACCGGGTGTTCCGCACCTACGACAAGCTCAACAACGCCGTCCAGGAGAACGTCCACGGCATCCGGGTGGTCAAGAGCTTCGTCCGGGAGGACAAGGAGATCGAGAAGTTCACCGGCATTTCCGCCTCCATCTACAAGGACTTCTGCAAGGCCGAGAAGATCCTGGCCCTCAACAACCCCGTCATGCAGACCTGCGTCTACGGGTGCATCCTGGCTATCTCCTGGATGGGCGCGAAGCTTGTCGTGGCCTCCGGCAACGTCCCGGAAAACGGCCTGACCACCGGGGATCTGAGCGCCATGTTCACCTACACCACCCAGGTGCTCTCCTCCCTCATGATGCTGTCCATGGTCTACGTCATGATGATCATGTCCCGCGCCCCTCTCCGGCGTACATACGAGATCCTCACCGAGACGCCGGACCTGACAAGCCCCGTGGAGGCCGTCAACCAAGTCCCCGACGGCTCCATCGACTTTGAGGACGTGAGCTTCAAATACTCCGCCAAGGCCAAAAATATGGCCCTGAAGGACGTAAACCTCCACATCCCCTCCGGCGCCACCGTGGGCATCCTGGGCGGCACCGGCTCCAGTAAATCCACCCTTGTCCAGCTGATCCCCCGGCTCTACGACGTGACCCAGGGGACACTGCGGGTGGGCGGCGTCGACGTGCGGGACTACGACCTGACTACCCTCCGGGACAGCGTGGCCATGGTTTTGCAGAAAAACGAGCTCTTCTCCGGCACCATCAAGGAGAACCTGCGCTGGGGCGACCCGGACGCCACCGACGAGGAGCTGGAGCACGCCTGTAAGCTGGCCTGCGCCGACGAGTTCATCCAGGGCTTCCCGGATAAGTACGACACCCACATCGAGCAGGGCGGTACCAACGTCTCCGGCGGCCAGAAGCAGCGGCTGTGCATTGCCCGGGCGCTGTTGAAGAAGCCCAAGATCCTGATTCTGGACGACTCCACCTCCGCCGTGGACACCAAAACCGACGCCATGATCCGGAAGGCCTTCGCCGAGGAGATCCCCGGCACCACCAAGCTCATCATCGCCCAGCGCGTGGCCTCCGTCCAGGACGCGGACATGATCATCATCATGGACGGCGGCGCCGTGGCGGCGGTGGGCACCCACGAGGAGCTTTTAAAGACCTCCCCCATCTACCAGGAGGTCTATTCATCCCAGAGGAAAGGAGGCGAGGACTGATGCCCCCTGTAAGACCGAGAGGCGACGGCCGGAAGGCCCGGAACCCCAAAAAGACTCTGACGCGGCTTTTGAGCTACATGAAGAAGTATATCCCCATCCTGGTCATCGTCCTTGTCTGCATCACCGTCACCTCCTACGCCCAGGCCCGCATGTCCACGGCTCTCGGCGACCTGGTGGACGAGATCTTGGCTATGGTGGAGACCAAGTCCACGGACTTTACCCCCATCGTCGATCTCCTGGTGAGAGTGGGGATCGTGCTGGCGGCGGGCATTGTCTGCGCGTGGCTCTTTAACTTCCTGATGGTCTCCGTGGCCCAGGGTACCCAGAAGGTCATCCGGGATGAGATGTTCACCAAGATGCAGAAGCTGCCCCTGCGGTATTTCGACCAGAACACCGCCGGCAACATCATGTCCCGGTACACCAGCGACATCGACACCCTGCGCCAGATGGTCTCCCAGTCCATCCCCCAGTGCGCCGCCTCCATCATCTCCCTGATCGTCATATCCGTGAACCTTATCCTGGAATCCTGGGTGCTGTGCATCGTTATGGTGTTCACCGTCTTTGTCATCGTCCTGGTGACAAAAACCGTGGTGGGCCGCTCGGGCAAATACTTCCTGGAGCAGCAGCGGGCCCTGGGCCGTGTCAACGGCTACGTGGAGGAGCTGATCAACGGCCAGCGGGTGGTGAAGGTCTTCAACCACGAGGACGCCTGCAAGCGGGAATTTGACCAGATCAACGACGAGCTCCAGCGCAACGCCTATACCGCCGGCGTGTACGCCAACGCCATGGGCCCCATCAACAACAACCTGGGCTACATCCAGTACGCCATCCTGGCGGTGGTGGGCGGCGTCCTGGCCGTCTCCTCCGGGGGCAAGGCCCTGGAGCTGGGTTCCCTCATGGCCTTCATGCTCCTCTCCCGCCAGTTCAACATGCCCATCGCCCAGATCTCCAACCAGCTCAACGCCATCGTCTTGGCCCTGGCCGGCGCGGAGCGCATCTTTGACCTGATGGACGAGGAGCCCGAGGTGGACGACGGCTACGTCACCCTGGTCAACGCCGAGATTGGCCCCGACGGCGCCGTCACCGAATCGGATAAGCGCACCGGGCACTGGGCCTGGAAGCACCCCCACAAGGCCGACGGCACCGTCACCTACACCGAGCTGCGCGGGGACATCACCATGGACAGCGTGGACTTCAGCTACGTGCCGGATAAGCAAATTCTCTATGACATCTCCCTCTACGCCAAGCCCGGCCAGAAGCTGGCCTTTGTGGGGGCCACCGGCGCGGGCAAGACCACCATCACCAACCTCATCAACCGCTTCTATGACATCGAGGACGGCAAGATCCGCTACGACGGCATCAATATCAACAAAATAAAGAAGGACGATCTGCGCCGCTCCCTGGGCATGGTCCTGCAGGACGTGAACCTGTTCACCGGCACCGTCATGGAGAATATCCGCTACGGGAAGCTGGACGCCACGGACGAGGAGTGCATCGAGGCAGCCAAGCTTGCCAACGCCCACGACTTCATCACCCGCCTGCCCGAGGGCTACGACACCATGCTCACCAACAATGGCGCGCGGCTCAGTCAGGGCCAGCGGCAGCTCATCTCCATCGCCCGGGCCGCCGTGGCCGATCCCCCGGTGATGATCCTGGACGAGGCCACCAGCTCCATCGACACCCGCACCGAGGCGCTTGTCCAGCGGGGCATGGACCGGCTCATGGAGGGCCGCACGGTGTTCGTCATCGCCCACCGGCTCTCAACGGTCATGAACTCCGACGCCATCATGGTCCTGGATCACGGCCACATCATTGAGCGCGGCACCCATGAACAGCTCATCGCCCAGAAGGGGACTTATTACCAGTTGTACACCGGGGCGTTCGAGTTGGAGTAAAATGTATCCGCGTTACCTGGCGGTGGGTAAAAGGTGTCCGCCCGACGCGGGCGGACGGTGACTTGCTTTTCTCCTTTGGATTTCCAAAAGGAGAAAAGGCAACAAAAGAGGAAAAGAAACCAGGGGAGGGATTTCGTATTTTCCCTCCCCTGGACTCCACCTTTGAAAAACGACCACACAGGGGCCTGCGGGCCCCTATGTGGAGAACCCCGGGGATGCCCGCGGGAAGACGGATGCGGAGGGTGGGATTTTCCCACGCATCATGTTTCCCCAAAAAACTTTCTTAAGACGCCGTACGGGCCGCCGCCCACGGCGGCCCACCGACTTCCCAACGAGTTACGATAAACGCAGCCCGCCCCATTCATCACCGCGCGTCCTTGTAACGAATGGTCTCTGCGTCTAACCCGCTTAGCCGCTCACAGATCTATTATTAAAGTCACAGTTCCTATTTTACCCGCGCTGGTGCGGTTGTAATCGCACCCCCTGTAGGAGCCGATGACCACATCGGCCCGTGTATCGACTTCCCGGTGCATTACGTTAAACGCCGTAGGGGTCGCCGTCCCCGGCGACCCGTCCCGGTCAACCACCGGTCTATTATTTAATGCACCGCACCCACCGTAGGGGCCGCCTCTCTTGGCGGCCCGATTTTTTAAATACGCGGCGGAGCCGCAACCTTTTTCGTGCGGGGAACGCATTTCAATTTTCCCGCACTTCTCCCCCGCGGGCGTTCCCCGGGGTTCTCCACATAGGGGCCGCGGCCCCTGTGTGGTCGTTTTTAAAAGGGGGTTCTCAGGGGGGAAAATACGAAATCCCCCCTGAGCCGTTTTTTCTCCTTTTTGTTACTTTCTCCTCTTTTGACGGGTCAAAAGAGGAGAAAGTAAATCCCCGTCCGCCTATGAGGCGGACACCTTATAAAACCCCCCGGCGGGGTCAGGCGAATAACCCGCCGCTCAGCAAATTCCTGGTCATCCCGCTGAGCCTGTCCACCGCCAGGCCCTGATCCGTGGTCAGCCACATGTGCATCAGCTCGTAGCTCACCCCGGCAAGGCTGGCCTTTATGTACGGAAGCTGCCAGTCCTCGCACCGGAACAGCCCGTCCAGAACCTGTGCGTCCTCCAGGAAGAACCTCCGGTTGCACTCCTGGAAAAGCCAGCCCATCCCCTGCCTGAAGAGCAGGGACAAAAACTCCCGGCTCTCCCCCCAGAAGAGGAAGTAGTCGATGAGCAGCTCCTCCGCCTCCGGCATCCCCGCCAGGAGCCTGTCCTGATACCGCTGAAACAGCCCCCGCAGCAAATACGCCAGAATATCCTCCTTCTTTTGGAAATTCGTATAAAACGTCTGCCGCGACAGCCCCGCTCGCTCGGTCAAGTCCGAGACGGTGATGTCCTTGAAGGGCTTGTACAGCATCAGCTTCAACAGCGTCTCCGACAAAGCGTTTTTTGACCGTATCGCCATGGGATTTTCGTATTTTCGCTCCAGCATACCCGCGCCTCCTGGTCGGATTTGGTAAATTAAGGTCATTTTCTCTGACAATTGTAATAGTTTTTACACCATTTGTCAAGCTTTTTTCCGTGACCCCGCCAACATTTTAACGCCAACCAGTACGCAAAATATGCCGAAAAGCCGCCGCAGCAGCGAAGGCTCCACCCCCGCGGCGAACCAGGCCGCCGCGGCCGCCGTGACCATCCCGGGGATCGCCGCCCACAGCACCGCTTTCTTCTCCACCAGCCCGTTTTTAAAGTGGGAGATCAGCGCCGTGGCGGACGTGGGCAGGAAATAGACCAGGTTGATCCCCTGGGCCGCCGCCTGCCCCAGACCGGAGACCTGGGTCATCCACAAAAGCAGCAGCGATCCGCCGCCGATGCCGTACCCGGACAGCACTCCGCACACCAGCCCCGCCAGACCGTTCAAAATCCTCATGCCAGCACGCTCCTCAGGCCCCCGAAGAGGAGGAGCAGGGCGAAGGCCCGCACCAGCAGCTTCGGCGGCACCCTCTTAAAGCTGAGGCCCGAGAGGATCCCTCCCGCCAATCCCCCCAGGAGAAACGGCCACGCCGCGCCAAGGTCGATCCCGCCCCTGAGAAAATAGGCCGCCGCGGACACCGCGCACAGGGGGAGCATCACCGCCACACTGGTGGCAAAGGCCCTGGCGTCCTCCAGCCCGATCCAGCCCCGCAGCAGCGGCACCAGCGCCATGCCGCCCCCGCCGCCGAAAAACCCGTTGAGTACCCCGGCCGCCGCCCCCGTCGTCAGGAGCTTCAGCTTCAAGCTCTTCTCTACTTCCATAGCTTTATATATCCTTTTGTATTCATCTGATTCAAAAGCATCAGCCCGAAGGGAAACAGCACCATCCCCGCCACCCCGCACAGCTGAAAGCCCGTGTACATAGCCAGGAGCGCCGCCGCCGGCGCCACGCCGAACTGATCCCCGATGAGCTTCGGCTCCAGGCATTGACGCACCAGCGTCACTAAAAGGTACGTGATCAAAAGCCCCGACGCCCTGGCCGTATCCCCGCCCAGGAAGCTGGCGGCGGCCCAGGGCAGGAGCACGGCCCCCGTCCCGAACACCGGCAGGGCGTCGATGAGGGCCGTCAGGAGGGCGATGACCGCGCCGTACTCCACGCCGATCACCGTGAAGGCCGCCGTCAAAAGGGCAAAGGTGATGCCCACCAGCGCCGCCTCGGCCCGGAGCCACCGGCCCACCCCCTCCAGCAGATCCGCCTTGACGCTGTGGACAGTTTTCCGCATCCTGTCCGGCACCTGTCTGGCCAGGAACGCCCTGACAGAGGGAAAGCCGACGCTTAAGAAAAACGACCCGATGACGTAGGTGGCCACGGCCAGGACCGTCCCCGGCGCCCCCGCGGCGGCGGTCTGGAGCTTCCCCAGCGCCCACTCGGACAGCCGCGCCGGGATCTGCGCCGCCCGCTCCCCAGCGGCCTCCAGGGCGTCCTCCATGTACCCCCGCGCCCCCTCCGGAACGGCGGCGGTGACGCGGTGAAATGCGTCCTCCACCCGCTCCAACACCTGGGGCAGGCCGGCGGTGAGCCTGGGCAGGGCCTCCAAAAGCCCCGCCGCCTCGTCCAGGAGCCGCACCACCACCAGGAGGAAGAACCCCACCAGGGACGAGAGCACCGTCAGCACGCACAGCGCCGAGGCGATCCCCCGCCGCAAATGGCCCTTTTCCGAGAAAAATTCCACCGCCGGCTCGCACAGCGCCGCCGTCAGGAAGGCCAGCAGGAAAGGCCAGAGTGCCGGCAGCAGGAGCTTCACAAAAAGCACCGTCCCCAGTACCGCCAGCCCGCCGTACAGCGCCCCCCGGACCGCCTTCCCCGCCCGCGCTTCCACCCGCCTTCCTCCTTTGTCCGCCGTTTTGTGAAAAATGACCTTTTTTTCGCCGCGTATCCGCCGAAATTTTGCTTTTGCATAAATCAAGAATCTGTTGCGCCAGGAAAAGTAATGTGGTATTATAAAGAGTGCGTGACGAACCCGTTTCGCCGCGCTGTTCAGGTATACCGCATCTATTTTTTGACCCGCCGTGGGAACTATTCACTTTGGAAAGAGGGACCGGCATGGTAAATATCGCCATACTTGGCTTTGGGACGGTTGGCTCCGGCGTGGCGGAGGTCATGGACGAGAACGCCCAGAGCATCGCCCACAACGCCGCCGAGGAGATCGGCGTCAAATACATTCTGGATCTGCGGGATTTCCCCGGCTCCCCCTTCGCGGACAGGATGGTTCACGATTTTGACCTCATCGTGTCCGACCCGGACGTGCAGGTGGTGGTGGAGACCATCGGCGGCGTGGGGGCGGCCTACGAATTCACAAAGCGGGCGCTTCTGGCCGGCAAGAGCGTGGTCACCTCCAACAAGGAGCTGGTGGCCGCCCACGGCCATGAGCTGCTGGAGATCGCCAAGCGCCTCAACGTCAACTACCTCTTCGAGGCCAGCGTAGGCGGCGGCATCCCCATCATCCGCCCCATCACCCAGTGCCTGACCGCCAACGAGCTGGACGAGATCTACGGCATTTTGAACGGCACCACCAACTACATCCTCACCCGGATGATCACCGACGGCGCCCCCTTCGGGGAGATTTTGAAGGACGCCCAGCGCCTGGGCTACGCCGAGGCCGACCCCACCGCCGACGTTGAAGGATATGACGCGGCGCGGAAAATATGTATTCTGGCGGATCTGTGCTTCGGCAAAAGCGTGGCCCCGGAGAAAATCTCCGTGGAGGGCATCTCCGGCGTGACGCTGGAGGACGTGGAGTACGCCAGACGCCTGGGCTGTAAGATCAAGCTTTTAGGCCGCGCCTACCGCCTCCCCGGCGGCCATATCACCGCCTACGTGGCCCCGCACCTGATCTCCAAAACGAGCCTGCTCTCCAACGTGGACGGCGTTATGAACGGCATCGTGGTCCACGGCAACGCCCTGGGCGAGTGCATGTTCTACGGCGCGGGCGCGGGCAAGCGGCCCACCGCCAGCGCGGTGGTGGCCGACGTCATCGACGCGGTGAAGCACCGCAAGGCCCGCAAATATCTGGGCTGGGACGAATCGGAGCCCGGTTACCTGGTGGACGCCCGGGACGTGAAGACCCGCTGGTATATCCGCACCGGCTCCGGCCTTACGGCCATCGGCCGCGCCTTCGGCGACGTGCGCCTCATCAGCTACCCCGGCGAATACCCCGGCGCCGGCCCCGGCGAGTACGCCTTCGCCACCGAGGCGCTGACGGGCCGGGAGCTCACCGCCAAATGCGCGGGCATGGAGATCCGCAGCCGGTTCCGCATCCTGTGACCCGGGAATAGAATGGTTAAGGAGCGCAATTCGCTACCCCTTTGCTATGACAGATTTTCATGAGAAGGAGGCCTCTTATGGCACTCATCGTACAAAAATTCGGCGGGAGCTCCGTGGCCGACGTGGAGAAGGTTCGCCGCGTCGCCGGGATCATCTCGGAATGTTACCGCGCCGGCAACGACGTGATCGTGGTGCTCTCCGCCCAGGGCAAGACCACCGACGGGCTCATCGCCAAGGCGCTGGAGTACAACCCCCGCCCCTCCAAGCGGGAGATGGATATGCTCCTCAGCACCGGCGAGCAGCAGTCCGTGGCCCTGTGCGCCATGATGCTCAACTCCATGGGCGTCCCCGCCGTCAGCCTCACCGGCTGGCAGGTGGATTTCAAGACCAATACCAACTACTCCAACGCCTCCATCAAGTCCGTGGGCTCCGAACGCATCCGCAAGGAGCTGGACGGCAGGCGCGTGGTGCTGATCACGGGCTTCCAGGGCATCAACAAGTATGACGATATCACAACCCTGGGCCGGGGCGGCTCCGACACCTCGGCGGTGGCCATCGCGGCGGCCATGCACGCGGATCTGTGCCAGATCTACACCGACGTGGACGGCGTCTATACCGCCGACCCCAACAAGGTCAAGGGCGCCAAGAAGCTGGATGAGATCACCTTCGACGAGATGCTGGAGCTGGCCAGCATGGGCGCCAAGGTGCTCCATAACCGCTCGGTGGAGATGGCGAAACGATATAACGTGGATCTGGAGGTGCTCTCCAGCTACGAGAGAAAACCCGGTACAAAAGTCAGGGAGGTAAAGAAATTGGAACAGGTAGAAGTCAGCGGCGTCGCCAAGGACGTCAACGTGGCGCGTTTCACCCTTGTGGGCATCAAGGACGAACCCGGTATCGCCTTCAAGATCTTCCGCATCCTCGCCAACGAGCGGATCAACGTGGACATCATCATCCAGTCCCTGGGCCGCGACGGCAACCAGGACGTGACCTTCACCGTCACCCGCGCCGACGCCGAGGCCGCCAGGGAGTGCTTGGAGCAGAACGCCGATTCCCTGGGTTATCAGAAGCTGGATCTGGACACCCACGTGGCGAAGATCAGCATCGTGGGCGCCGGTATGCTTATGACCAGCGGCGTGGCCGTAAAGATGTTCGACGCCCTGGCGAAAAAGAAGATCAACATCAAAATGATCTCCACCAGCGAGATCAAGGTCTCCGTCCTGGTGGACGAGGACGACGCCGACAAGGCCGTCCAGGCCGTCCACGACAAGTTCTTCGGGGATTGATCCCCGATCCCGTAGGGTTTTATAAGGAGAAAAACAACGGGGCAGGGATCGTACCCCTGCCCCATTCATATCCGCGCGAGCGTCGTCGCGGAACCGGCTTAACCTCGGGCTCCAAGTATTCGCCCTCAGGCGCACGGTTCGCTCCTCCTTTCCCCATCGGGCAACAGCCCGAGGGGGCCCCCGCATTGTCTCTGCGTCTAACCCGCTTAGCCGCTTACAGCTCTATTAACGAACCCATCGTTCCTGTTTAACCCGCGCTGGATATCTATGAACTTTAAATTCTCGAAAATCTATCGTACAACCTCGTACGGGCCGCCGGGGCAAGGCTGCCTTTACGACGGCTTTTTCCTGTCCCTCTTCTCGCCAAACGGCGGATAAACCGTTATTTTTTCCTCCGATGAGGAAATGTATATCTCCTCGCACGCAAGCTGTGCTTCAGATAGGATCCTGACGGCCTCCTCCGTGGCGCGAAACAGCTTGAAATACATCTCCTTGTAATCCGGCATGTTATCACCTCCGCAGCCATTTTAGGACATATTGTCCAATTTGTCAACAGATGCAGGCGGTATGATGTATATTTACCGTGGTGATGACAGATGCGTTTGCGGATTCGGGATCTGCGGGAGGATGCGGATCTGACGCAGGGGCAGGTCGCGGAATTTCTCATGTGCGATCAGTCCCTGTACTCAAAATATGAGCGCGGCGAAAGGCCGCTGCCCCTTGAGGCGGCGATGAGGCTGGCGGTGTTCTATAAGACAAGCCTGGACTACCTGGTGGGGTTGACCGACGACCCCGCGCCGCCGAAATAATAACACGCCGTACGGGCCGCCTTTTCAGGCGGCCCGTCATTTTCAATGGCGGCAATACCGCAACCTTGACTCGCCTCCCCGCGGGCGCTCCCCGGTGGAATCCAGAGGGGGTCGCGACCCCCTCTGGTCGTTTTTAAAAGGGATCCTCAGGGGGAAGAGCGAAATCCCCCTGAGCCGTCTTTTCTCCTCTTTGTTTCTTTCTCCTCTTTTGACGGGACAAAAGAGGAAAAAGAAAGTCTCCTCCGCCCTATGAGGGCGGAAACCTTTTTCCCCCTCCGGGGCGTCCGCTTCCCCGCCGGGAGCTCCACGGTGATGCTCCCCTTCCCCGTCTTATAAACCGCGGGCCTGATTGGGGCCTCCTCCGGCGGCGTCTCCGCCGGCTCTGCCGGGGCCGGTTCAGGCTCCGCCGGGGACTGCTCCGGCGTCTCCACGGCCGGCGCGTCTTCCGCTTTCTTCGCCCCGCCGTCCAGCTTCCACGCCCCTGCATAGGCCTCGTCGTAGAACAGCTCCTGGGAGCACAGCTCCTCCGTCCCCTGCTCCACATAGCTGTAGCTCCCGTCGGGATCCTGCCGCCGCAGCTTCACGTTGTCGGAGAGCTGGAGCTCAAACATCCTGACGATATGCGCCCGGATGGCCCCGTCCAGAATGGGCGCCGCTACCTCCACCCGCCGCTGGGTGTTGCGGGTCATGAAGTCGGCGGAGGAGATATAGACCCGCCGCTCCTCCCCGGTTCCGATTATGTAAACCCGCGCGTGCTCCAAAAAGCGGCCCACGATGGAGTAGACGCTGATGTTGTCGGTGACGCCGGGGATGCCGGAGACGAGACAGCAGATGCCCCGCACCAGAAGGTCGATCTTGACCCCGGCCCGGCTGGCCTCCACCAGCTTTTCGATGAGGCCCTTGTCCGTCAGGCCGTTGAGCTTGAAGCCCAGGTACGCCTCTCTCCCCGCCCTGGCCTTTTCGATCTCCCCGTCGATCATCTCCAGGATCCTGCTCCGCAGGCACGCCGGGGCCACCAGCAGGTATTTGGTGTCCTCGATGACCTCCCCCATGGAGAGGCAGTTGAAGACCCGGGCCGCCTCCGCGCCGATCTCCCGGTTGGCGGTCATCAGAGCGTAATCGGTGTAGAGCCGCACGGTGTCCTCGTTGTAGTTGCCCGTGCCGATCTGGGTGATGTACTCGATCTCCCCCTGCCGCCGGCGGGTGATGAGCAGAAGCTTGGAGTGTACCTTCATCCGATCCAGGCCGTAGATCACCCGGCACCCGGCCTGCTCCAGCACCCGCGACCAGCCGATGTTGTTCTCCTCGTCAAAGCGCGCCCGGAGCTCCACCAGCACCACCACCTCCTTGCCGTTCTCGGCGGCCTCGCACAGCGCCTCCACGATCTTGCTGTTGTGGGCCACCCGGTAGAGGGTCATTTTGATGGATATCACCTCCGGATCCTGGCCGGCCTCGTTGAGCAGATGCTGGAAGGGCCGGATGGACTCGTAGGGATAGCTCAAAAGCACGTCCCGCTCCCGCACCTGGGGCGCGATGGGCCTGTGGGCGTCGATGTTGACGCTGTTCTGGGGCACCCGGCGGGGGTAGAAAAGCTCCGTCTTGTCCCGCAGTACATCCCGCAGGAAGCTCATGAAGCTCAGATCCAGCGGCGTGGACGTGGCAAACAGGTGCTTTTTGGACAGCCCCAGATATTTCCTGAACACGCTCCGCAGCTCGTCGTCCAGCCGCCCGTTGTAGTCCAGCCTCACCGGCTCCCGGCGCGTCCGGGACCGGACAAGCTTCTCCATGGTCTTGCGGTAGTCCTCGGCGGACTTGAAATCCGCCTCATTCCCCGTCTCGTCCACGTCGATGTCCGCGTTGCGCACCAGGCGGATGAGGACGGAGCCCTCCACCCGGTAGCGTTCAAAGACACGGGGCAGGAAGTGGCGTATAAGATCCTCCATCAGCACGAACCGCAGTCCCTCCCCCGGCAGGGGCACCAGGCGTCTCAGGCCCCCGTCCCCGCAGGGCACCACGCCCAGGCTCATCTGGCCCGACTTACTGATGAGCTTCGCCACGGCGTAGATGGTCTTGTTACGCAAAAACGGGAAGGGCTGCTTGCGCTGGATGATCTGGGGCGACAGCACCGGCAGGACGTCCGACAGGAAGTACTTCTCCAGATACGCCCTGGCCTTGTCCTGGAGGCTGACAAACCGCACCAGCTCCACGCCGTAGTCGTGGAGGGCCGCGAACAGATCCCGGAAGCTGGCGTCCCGCCGCTCAAAAAGCTCCCCGGTGCGGTTGAGGACGGACTTGATCTGCTGGGCCGAGGTCAGCCCCATCTTGTCGTCCGTCACCCCGTCCTTCAGGGTGTCGATGAGCGTCCCCACCCGCACCATGTAAAATTCATCCAGATTGGACTGGAAGATGGAGAGGAAATTCAGCCGCTCCCCCAGGGGATTCCTGGCGTCCTCCGCCTCCTCCAGCACCCGCTCGTTGAACTTCAGCCACGAGAGCTCCCGGTTCTCAAAGAACCCGCTCTCCCCGGCGGAACGTTCTTTTTTTTCGTCCATATCCTCAACCCCCGATCCTTGATCAGTGTCTCTTATCATATCACAGTATTCAAATAAATTCCACCCCTTTCGCGCAAAAAATGCCGCCCCCTAAACCGGAGGCGGCAGATAATATGGATTTGTGGTAATTCTTATTCGTTGCCGGGCTGCTTGCCGATGTAGGCCAGGATGCCGCCGTCCACATAGAGGATGTGGCCGTTGACAAAATCCGAGGCCGGGGAGGCCAGGAACACCGCCGGGCCGGCCAGATCCTCCGCCTCGCCCCAGCGCTCCGCGGGGGTCTTGGCAATGATGAACTGGTCGAAGGGGTGACGGCTGCCGTCGGGCTGGAGCTCTCTAAGCGGCGCGGTCTGGGGGGTGGCGATGTAGCCGGGGCCGATGCCGTTGCACTGGATGTTGTACTTGCCATACTCGGAGGCGATGTTGCGGGTGAGCATCTTGAGGCCCCCCTTGGCCGCCGCGTAGGCGGAGACGGTCTCGCGGCCCAGCTCGCTCATCATGGAGCAGATGTTGATGATCTTGCCGCCGCCCTGCTCGATCATGTCGGGGATCACGGCCTTGGCCATGATGAAGGGGCCGTTCAGGTCGATGTCGATGACCTTGCGGAACTGAGCCGCCGTCATCTCCAGCATGGGGATGCGCATGATGATGCCGGCGTTGTTCACCAGGATGTTGATGTGTCCCACCTCTTCGGTGACCTTCTTGACGAATTCGCCGACGGCCTCCTCGTTGGTGACGTCGCAGACATAGCCGTGGGCCTCGATGCCCGCCTCCTTGTAGGCGGCCATGCCCTTGTCCACCAGCTCCTGCTTGATGTCGTTGAACACGATGGTGGCGCCCGCGCTGGCCATGCCCTTTGCGATGGCGAATCCGATGCCGTAGGAAGCGCCGGTGATAAGAGCAACCTTGCCCTTCAAGCTGAAATCAACCATGTGAAAACTCCTCCCGTTTCGTTATATTGCGGGGATACTCTCCCGCTTATCGTTTTAATTATAGCATATTTAAACAAAAAGTCAAATAGAAGATAGGAGATTTTTCACAATATTTCCGCGAAGGCGCATACGCTTCAGCGGAAATTCGGAAGGGGAACCCTGATGGTTCCCCTTCCCATCGCCGCACGGCGGCGAGGTGATTGAATCGGAAGGGGAACCCTGATGGTTCCCCTTCCCATCCCTTCCTTCCGATCCTTCCGATTACATGTTCATATTGCACTTTTTTCACCATCTCCCGAACCGTCCGAACTCGATCCCCCCGTACAGATCCTCCACGGCGCCGTCCCCCTTCTCCGCGCCGAAGCGCGTGAAGTAGATGTTCCGCAGCTCCTCGTACCGCTGCTCGTAGAAGCCGGCGGCGGCTGGATTCTCGTCCACCAGCAGGTTCGCCGCCAGCCCGTAGTGCATCACCCCCACGGCGTACACGTCCGGGATCCTCAAAAGCGGCTCCTCCATGTCCTCCACCGGCACGATCCCGCCCTTTTCCCCCGCCAGGATGCGGTACTCCGCCACCATCATGTTGACGATCCCCGGCGTGCGCAGGCCAAACTCCGCCGTGTCCGGGTTGTTGGACTTCCCCTCCCGGTCCAGCTCATCCATCAGGCCCATGGCGGCGTCAAAAATATCCTTGACCGTCTTCATCTCACAGCCTCCCCATCACCGCGTCCACGGCCCGTTTGGCCATAAGGGCCGCCTGATACCGGGGGATCAGCCCCATGGGGTTCGTCCCGTCCGTGATCCCCAGCTCCACAGCCTCCTTCAGCTCCGCCTCCGCCCAATCGGGCACCGGGAGTGAGGCGGTGTATTCGTTGATCCTCTTTACGATCTCCTCGCCTGTCATATCCTCCATCCTCTCCTTTACATCGTTTCGGAACCCGTCCATGTTGTACCCGAAGGGCCCAAACCACGGGTCGCGGCTCACGCTCCGGTTGGACGCCACGCCCAGCTTGTACCCCTCCCCGTGGCCGATGACCACGCCCGGGGCCAGGGGATCCAGCCCGTAGAGCTTGCAGAGATGCGCCACAAACTCCACCGCCTCTTTGTACGTCGCCTTGAAGTACTCGTAGTCCTCCAGATCGCTCTCGCAGATCTCAAAGGCGATATGCGTCCCGTTGGCGCTCCCCGCGCAATGCCACGCCTGCACCTCCCAGGGCAGCGTCTGCACCGTGGCAATAGACCCGTCCGCCAGCTTCCCGATAAACGCGTGGACACATTTCTCCACCCCGCCCCGGTTCCAGTGGTTCCCGTTGCTGTTCTTCCCCAGCGCGGCGATCAGCCTGTCATAATTCTCCTGCCCCGCCACCGGCTGAACGTACCGCCACAGGTTGGGATTGTTCACCCCCGTGGAATGTACCATCACGCCCTTGGGCTTCATCCCATCCCCGGCCTTGTAGCAGTCATTCTCAATGAGAAGACATTTCATCAGGTTCATCACGTCGTCGCGGAACCCGCAATCCTCACCTCCGCGCAAACGCGAAGGCTCACTTGCCGGGTTTGCTCCTCCTTTCCCCACAAAATCGCGGATTTTGCGGGGGCCCCATTTAGTCCCCGTTCCATATTATTTTCCATGTTCCCCTTCTCCCCTTTCCTCCGCCGTCTTTTTCAGCTTTTCAATGATCTTCATCAAAAACTCCGGCAGCGGCACGCCCAGCGCGGACAGATTCTCCAGAATGGAGATCAGCTCATTGAGGATCAGCCACACGGTCACCAAGAGGCCGAAGGCGTAGAAATTCCCCATCTCCAGCCCCGCCTTCGCCGCCACCGACTGGATCACCCAGTCCACTACCACGGCCACCGCCACGGCGATGAGATACCCCAGCTTCTTGACGATGCCCAAAAGCCCCGTCTTGGAGCTCAGCTCCTTTGCCGCCCAGGCATCCGCCATGCCCGTGACGTAATCCAGGATCATCACCGTCACCAGCACCGCCACGGGGATCACCAGCTCCCTAAAATACAGCCCCACCGCCGCCCCCGCAGCGGCCGCCAGGCCCTTGAACATGTTTTCTCTCATGTAATTCTCCTTTCAATTTCTCTTGACACTACGCATTATGTACGCTATACTGTACATATACTATGCAGGGAGGTGGTCATATGACCAACACGAATATCACCGCGTTTCGGAAGAACGTCTTTGGCTTTGTGGAGCAGGCGGTCACCTACGGGGAGGTAGTCAACGTCTCCACCAAAAACGGCAACGCCGTGCTTCTCAGCGAGAGCGACTACAACGCCATGCTGGAGTCCCTGTATCTCTCCTCCGTCCCCGGTCTGGTGGACAGCATCAAGGCCGCCGCCGACGAGCCTCTGGAGGAGTGCGTACCCTACGATCCGGAGGAAAAATGGTGATGTACCGCGTCGTCTTCTCCCGTCAGGCCGCCAAGGATCGGGCGCTCATCGCCCGGGCGGGCCTGGAACAGCGGGCAAAGGCTCTGCTCTCCGTCCTGGCCATGGATCCGTTTCAAACGCCGCCGCCCTACGAAAAGCTAGTGGGCGATCTGACCGGATTTTACTCCCGCCGGCTGAACCGCCAGCACAGGATCGTCTATTCCGTTCACCCTGAGGAAAAAACCGTCAAGATCCTCCGCATGTGGACGCATTATGAGTGATCCTCTCCCCCGGCCTGTGCCGGGGGATTTTTTCGCCCGCGCGGACCGGTTTCCCGCGATCATTTCGTACACACCATGACCAGGACTTTTGCTCATGTGATATAAAGAAGTAAAAGAAGTGTAAAAAATTTTGCCGTTCCCTGTCCGGCTGACTGCCGGACGGGTCGGGCTTTAGTCGGGCAACTCTACCTTGCCGACAAAAGAGTAATAGATTTCGATTTCCTGTCTGCGGAGCTTCCCCCGGCGTTTCCCGTCAAGTGCTTCCGATTCGTGGATTACGATTTTCTCCACAAACTCCCGTAACAGGGTAGGGGTGAGTTCCTCAAAGCTGGTGTACTTGCGTACCACTTTCATAAACTTTTCAGCGTTTGCCGTGGCTTCCAGTGTCCTTGAAAGCTCGCCCTGCAGAACGGCGGCACGCTCTTTCAGTTCCTTTTGCTCGGCTTCGTAGTCTGCCGACAATTCCGTGAAACGCTCGTCTGAAATGCGTCCGGCTACACTGTCCTCATACAGCCGCTTGAAGATTGCGGAAAGCTCGCCTATACGCTTCTCGGCGGCTTCCAGCTCTTTCTTCTTGGCGGCGTTCCGGCGTTTGCTCCCGTCCTCGGTCTGCTCGGTCAACAGCTTCATAAACCGGGTTTCATGCTTGGCGGCATAGCTGGTGACTTTCCGCAAATTCTCCGTCACTCCCTCGGTCAAAAGGTCGGTGCGGATAAAGTGCGCCGTACAGTCTGCCGTGCGCTTCTTGTAGCTGCCGCA
>CANQBA010000049.1 GCA_947589545.1 uncultured Oscillospiraceae bacterium
CGGGGCACCTCTAAATCCCGGCCGTGACCGCGAAGCTCATAGCGGAACCACTTTTCCGGCACGGTATCCGGCAGGACACGGTTCGGGGTGAACAGCACGGGCTTTCCCTGAAGCTCGGCGCGCTCAAAGGTTTCCTTCCATGCGTCAACGTACATTGATGATCTACCTCCTTTCTTCTGTGGTAAGCACACAGCATACCGCTTGTTTCCGCAAAAGTCTACGAAGGTTTTTCAAAACCCCATCATCTGCATTCCGCCCTGCTCCGAGCCGGAGGGTGGTTCCATCAGAAGCTCTTGCATGGAGATGCTCCCCTTGAAGCTGATGTACCCGCCAGCGAGGAATTGCCCCTTCTCGCTCTCCACACGGCTCTGGCCGTATTTCTCGTAGTCGTAGAAGTCGTCCAAGGCCGGGTCATAGTTGAGATAGTCGGAATTCCTGATCACGTACCTGCCATACTCCTCCGCGTTGCTGACGCCAGGTGTGAATCCAAACTGCTCCAGCTCCTCCGCGACCCTGTTCACCTGGTACACACCCTGCGGCTGTGCGTAGCGAACGGCGGCGGCAAGTGTCTTTCTCTGGAAATCACTCATTTCCGCCACCTTTTCGCACAGGCTGTTGAGCAGCCGCAAATCCTCCTGCGGGATGTACATCGCCTGGTTCACCGCCTCCGGAAGCTCACTGCACCAGCTTTGGATAGTGATCTCACTGACGGAACCATATCCGGCCCTCTCAGCAAGCCGTTCCTCTGGCATGGGGAGGAAGATAAACGTGGTATGCCTATCCTCCGGCCTGTCCAAGACCGGGGCCAGCTCCAGTTCCATCATATACGGCTGGTCGGCGTAGGCGGGGAAGCTCCTGCCCGTGTAAAGCTCCTCCAACTGCATACCGTCTTCATAGACCACGCCATATGGAGTCACCGTCCCTTCGCCGCTGGAGATAAGCCCACGGGCAATCCCCACGCCATTCAGTTTTGCGTACTCCTCCGTTGAACAGCCTCCGCCCTGCATGGTCATGTAATGCCGCCTGCCCACAATCTCCAGATCATCAAAGTTCGTGATGACCGTTGCCCTCTCCGAGCAGAAGCTCAGATTGATGAGATCCTCAACGCTTGTAATCTCCCTCTTTGCCGCCATTGCCTGGAATTTGGCCAGTTCATCATCGTCGAAGCGGTCGAGGGAGCGCATGAGGAAGTCCAGCTCGTCAATGTTGACTGTCTGCCCCTCCAGACAGTCCAGCACGGGCGGGGCATCCATGATCTGATCGATATAGCAGTCCCGCGCTCTTACGTCCCCGATGCCCAACTCCCGGAGATCGTTGAGTGTTTTAGAGTATTCCTTATCCGGGATGGGCAGTGTGACCACCGCCACGCCGACAATCCCCTCATTGCTGCTTAACAAAACCTGCGCCATTTCAAACACTCTCCTTGTGATTCATTCTAAAAACCCGTTTTCTCAGGCAGTCCCCATCCTGACTCCAGCATACGAAGCCGTGGGCGGGGTAGGGGCAGCCCTCGCACCAATCGTTTATGTGCGCCTCCGGCCTCTCCGGGAGAGTCGGGGGCGCATAGTCCGGCACATAGGGCCTGAACTTGATGTCAAGCTCCTCTCCCGGTTCCATGCCGTCATATTCCATACCAGAATCCGCAAAGTAATCGTCCTCATACATTTGATCACCTCCTCGCATACGCAAAAAGCCGGGACTCTCGTTTCTGAAAACCCCGGCTCAGTACATCGTCTGTCCAAATTCATTTTGTCCCATGTCCTCCTCCGGCTCAAAGCGGAAGGAGAAGTCGTTGTCCGCGATATTGTCGCAGTGTTCATCAAGGAAGGAGGGGTCACTCTCCACACGCGCCGAGATGTCCGCCAGCTCATCCTCACTGGCCGCCTCAACCTCTCCCTCTCCGTAAATGTAATCCTCCACATGGACATGCACATCCTGTGCCTCGTCCAAATCTGCGATGAAGTCCAGGAAGTCATCGCTTTCCTCCAAATCGTCCCGGCTCCAGGGCGTATTTGCCGCGTAGAACTCCGCCTCATACCCGTTGGCCGTGACCGTCACCACCGAAAAATGGATCGACATCTCACACCTCCTCACATCGTCTGCGTCCACTGACCCGCGATTTGGCCGTCCTCGTTCTGCGCCTGTCCGATCCGAGCGTCCAGGTCCGGCACAGCCCTGCGGATCTGATCGAGGATGCCGTCAATGCGTTCCTCCCTCTTGACGGTCATAGGGAAATCCATATCCCGGACCGTTTCCACGCAGCGGTGGATCTCCGCCAGCTGTTCCTGAGAGAACAATTCCTTTTGCGGAACAAGCCCGGCACGGACGGTGAAGTCCCGCTTGGCTCTCTCGTAGTCGCCGCCGACGTAATGCCCCTGTGTCACACCTTCGCCGCTGTAATCCCGGCACCAGGTCACGAAATCCCAGCCCTGGCTGGAGGTGTGATGGGCGGCCAGCACGGCGCCGTTGAACTCGTTGAGGCACTTATAGCTCTCGTCCAGCCCCGTGGCGTTGAGCTGCGGCGCCTTTTCCAAAAGCCGCATATATTCTTCGGTGACGTCGACGATGTCCATCGCTCGGTTCAGCGCAGCCTCCGTGCCGGGGTCCCGCGTCACCTCGCTGCGGTACCTGACCCCGCCCACGCCGTTCACCCGGCACAGCGGAGCCTCCTGCCAGAAAACCGGCATAAACCCATCCTCCACGGGACCGACCTGAAACCCGCCCCGATTCAGACAGATGCCGGCCTCCTCAAAAAATCGCACCTTTGCTTCTTCACTGATCTCTTTCATAAGCTGTCCTCCTCAATACATTTTCATGCCCTCGTCGGGCTCGTTCTCATGCCCCTGCTCATCAACGGATGTGATGTTGACGTACTCTCCGATGATGCCCAGAGCCGTACAGTAGTCATCGGACTTCCAGATGCGGTCGCACATCTCCTTTGCCGCATCGTCCAGCCCGTTGTCCCGGAGCGTCCGGGAGGCGATACCCATAAGATTGAAGATGCTCCCGTCCTGCCCGATGAGGGGGCAGTTGGGCTTCTTCCGTTGACGCTCGCCTGTCGTGGTCGTTTTAGTGTCCATATTGATTCCTCCTATTTTTGAATTTTGGGTAAAAAAATAAGCCGAACCTCTCAGGTCCGGCAGTTGCGCAGTTCCTATTCAATTGTTGATGTCGCCAGTTCGAATCCCTCCAGTTTGGGGGAAACGAGGAAAAATAGGAAAATTTTGAGGTCGTTCCAGTTTGCTCTGGAACGACCTCAAAACCCTTGCGGCGCAGGCGTTTTGACCACAAATAGTAGTTTTAACCTGCAATTCTGGAGCTGGATGCGAGATTCGAACTCGCGACCTCATGATTACGAATCGCTTTCGCCATAAAAATCCGGGCATTTCTAAGGCTTTCCGCCCCTTTTCCCTCCGAAATCAGCAGCTCGTCCATGCTGCCCACTCCACTGTTTCCACCTGCGAATTTCGCCCAGTGGGTCAACTTGTGGGTCATGCCGCCTTCCTAGCGGAAAGCGGCATGGACGATTCGGATAACTCATTGCAATAAAGGATTTCCGTACATACACGGATTCAGCTTTTCAGGAGACCACCGGGCTTGCGAAATCCGATAGAAACTGGTATAATCAATTTATACACGTCAGAACGGAGGAGCGATTTAAATGGCCGCTGTACAAAATGGAGACTGCTATATTTGCGGAGCGCAGCTGGGCAAGCAGGCAATGAAAAACCATATTATGAAGACCCATGCCTTTCATGAAGGTGGTCAGGCGTGCCGGCTTTTGAAAATTGAGGGGGCCGATGATAAGAATTATTGGCTGTATGTGGATGTGCCTGTGACTGCCAGTCTGTCGGTAGTGGACACCTTTCTGCGCAAGATCTGGCTGGAATGTTGCGGGCATATGAGCGCTTTCTTTGGCCCTGGATATACGCAAATCGGGAAGAACACGAAACTGGGCGGCATCCCCGTGGGGGCCAAGCTCACACACGAGTACGATTTTGGCAGCACAACGGAATGTCTGATCACGGTCGTGGGAGATACGACGCGTGAAAAGGGCAAGCGCGGCGTCAGGCTTTTGGCCAGAAACATCCCCCCGGAGTTTACCTGCGGCGAATGCGGCGCCACGGCGGAATGGATCGACCCGGAGCGTGTTTACATGGAGGACAATCCATTTCTCTGTGATAAATGCGCGGAGGAGTTCGGCAATGAAATGCTGCTTCCGGTCACAAATTCTCCCCGCATGGGTGTCTGCGGCTATTGTGGGGATCAGGACAGTTTCATTTTTGTCCAGCCAGAGGTCAAGAGCACAGGGGCAGGGAAATGACATCCTTCGCAGAAAATAAGTATACCAATTGCACATTTTCGCCAGGGGTCAGGTTGTGGGTCAGACGGGGTTACGGGCGGAAAGTGGCCTGGACGATTCGGGTAAGCTCTTGAAAAGAGAGTAGAGCGCGCCAATTCAAGGGACTACATAGTAACTCTGAACGGAGGAAAAGTCAAGTCGTCAATAATTGGATCGCTATAAGCAAAAAGAGCCTTTTCTCTCTGCCGTACACCATCAACCATGCCCCCTCAAATTCTGCGGGGAACCCCCTGCAATTTTGGGGAGGGGAATAAGTATTAACAAGACGAAAGCCAACAAGTATAAAGCCCTTTCAAACGGTCTTCATCACTCGCGGTTTCTCCGTTTTGCCAACACGGTTTCTCTCGACTTTTTCGCCCCTCTGCGGTATTGTGTGTTGCGAGGAGGGGTGAAGATGGAGAATCTAATAAACGAACTCTATTACGGCAACATCTGCCCAGTTGAGCAAATGGGCGGGCTCACAGCGGAAACGGCGGCTATCATGAAGCAGGTGCATGAGAACGAGGACAAGCTAGAGGCAAGCCTCAACGAGCAGGAGAAAGAATTGCTCCGCACGATTCAAGATGATCGGCTCGATGCCGCCAGCATCATTGAGGAACAACGCTTCCATGAAGCCTTTATCCTTGGGGCGAGATTGATGGTCGAAATCCTCACAGGAGGGCCTCAATAATTGGGGGCGTTCCCTGCGCTTTTTGGGGGTGGAATAGCATTAACAACACGCAGGGCAACAATCAAAATTACCTCCCGCGAGAAAGGGTCTCCGGTTATTGGACCTCCAATCCGTTTGCGAAGTCCTCTGTTTTCCGGGCAGTCTGTTCAGATTCTAATGTAAGCAGGCCTTCCTCAGTGAGAAGCGGCGTGTCCAGCACGGCTTTTACGGCTACGGCAACGCTGACGCAGGAGGCAATGGCTTTCTTTGACTCTTCCTTGTACTGGCGGTAGTCGTCGCCCTCGTTCTTCATAATGTCCTCCATCCGGTAAATGAGCGGAAGGAAGTATGAGTCGAGCCTCGCCAAAAGGTTATAAAATACGTAGGTCCTGCGCCGGATAGCCTCACACTGTAAAGACGCGGCCTCTGACTGTGCGGCTGTCTCCAACGCCTCCGCCTTGTTGATCTTTGCCTTCTCCAGATTTTTCTTCGCCGCGGCCCCGGCCACAAACCCCATCGTCATAAGCGCAGGGCCCGCCACGAGGCCACCGAGAACGACCATTCCTCCGGCAATTCCAAGGCCGTTTACCGCCAAAGAGCCTCCTCCGAAAAACGCCAGTGTCGCGTTGGTCGCCGCAACTCCATGCAGGGAGGCTATCGCTGTACCCGTGGAGGCCACGGCGAAGGTTTGGGCCGCTCCATACGCGCCGAAGGCCGTGATCGCTCCTCCGGCAACTCCGGCTGCGGCGCCGCCCGCCACAGCTCCCGCAAAGCTTGAGAGCTCCTGCAGCTCCTCAAATTCCCTGGAGTCGATATGCAGCCGGGAAAGCTCATCCAAGCCCTCCGTGTTGGCAGACTCCACGTTTTTGATCCTTGTGAACCCGTCAAGGAACTGTGTAATGCTGCTGTTGAGGATAAAAAGCTTCTCTTCGCCCAGCTTCTCAAGGGATCTTCCGCAGGCAAGCCTCTGCCTTTCCAACAGGTCCCTCGCGTCCTCTATCAGTGCCGTGGCGCTTTTGTTGAGCTTATTGGCGCTGTTTACATCGACGACAGCCTTCGCGGATTTCCCGACGCCGAGGGCCCCGGCGACAGCCCCAATCCCGATAAAAAGCAACGGTAATGGCATTTTATCCCCTCCTTACAGCATGATCAGCTCTTTGACGCTGTCAAGAATCACGTTTTTCCTGTCCGCGAGCTCGTTGAGCATGCCCTCGATGGTGAGATACGGTCTGTCGGTGGTTTTGATCCACGCGATCTCCTTCTCAATGGACAGCAACGTCAGGATACTGCTCTCAAGCTCCAGAAACTCCGCCTTTTCTATGCCCAGCCTCCGGACGGCGTATTTTATGAGCTTCCGCTCCGTCTCGTTATAGCTCTCATCGCTGTACGCCACGGTGAGCATGTCCCAAACAAGGAGCTTCGGCGTGATCGGCCCGTCGGATTTTCCGGCAGACGCCAGAATAGCGTCACCCACAGCGTCCTGGAGGACCTCATAATAGTCCTCCGGGTCAAGGGCCTTTTCAAGCTCCTTTTTACAGTCCTCCACGAGCCTTTCGCGCTTCTCGGAGAACTTTGGATCAAGCTCCGCGGCGATGAGGTCGAATTTTTCCTCTTCGCTGTGGAAAATCTCCCCGTCCGCGGCCATGAGGTAGTACATGATTTTCACGGCGCTGTCCGAAGACAGGCTGATTATACGGACAGGTTCCTGAACTGAAGGCTCCTCTGACGCGTCGTCCTTCTGCCTTTTCACAAAGAGGGATTTTACGTCCGGCGCTTTCAGCTCCGGCATTTTGATGCCCTTCACGGCCTCCTTCGTCTTGTCCGTTACCCCGTGAATGGCATCTGTCAGCTTCTTTCCCGCTTTCTTTTCCTCAGCCATTTTAATCACCTCTCAAAATTTAAGCGGCATATCCGACTCCATCAAGTCGTCAAATTGCGCCTGATTTTCAAATTGCGGCTCACGTCCCAGGACACGCTGGATCGTAACGCTCCCCCGAATGACGGACTCGGATTCGCCGGAAGCTACCCCCGCCTCCATGTCGCCAAGTCCCTCCATGAGCAGCTCCAGATCCTCGGCCAAAAAATCCGACAACCGCCTCTCCAGCTCCGCCTTGTAGTCCTGCAAAAGCCGCATGGCATTCTCTGTCCTGGACTCCACAAGGGCAAGCTTTTCGCGCAGCAGCTGTGTCTCCTTCTTCTCGCCGGAAATTTCCCGGATGACCGCCACGGCGGCCCTCCCCGCGCCGACATAATTGTATCTCGCCACGAAGTTACCGGCGAACATGACCCAGTTCCCGCCGGACTCCAACGCCGCTCGGAACGCGGCGTCAGCCGTATCCGCCAACGTGAAGGTCATGCTGGCCACAGTCACCATTCGTTCCGCCGTCCTGTTCCCAAAGGGGATCACACGGGACCAGTCGACCCTTCCAAGGCTCCCGCCGCGTTTCAGCTCTTTGACGAGCTGAGATACGAAGCAGCAGGTCCTGACCAGCACTTCATTAAGCAAAACGGGGACGGCCTGCCTGCCAAGCGCCTTGTACATGGGCAGTTCGTGGCGGAGATCAAGCTTCTGTTCCTCATAAAGCCAATCCACATAGTCTGCAAAGCCTGTCAGATTCACTCCGGGAATGGATGAGAATTCATACATCAGCGAGATGAATACGCCCGGAATCCCCATTCCCTTTCCGGCGGTTTTTCTTGAGCCTGCCATATCACTAACAAGATGTCCAAACCAATTTTCACTTACTTTTGCCAGTTCTTTAAGTAACGGAATACCTCCGGCAATCACCGGAATTGCTGCTGCCGCACGTGCAAGCCCCCTGACCGCCATTGGCGTCTTTTCTTCATCCTCATCTGCCTTGCTCTCGGCAACATGCACGAGCCAGGTCATAACACCGGTAATAACAGCGCCAGCAGCAAGGAAGATCTCGGCATCAGCAAAGGATTCTCCTTTTCCAAGAGGAATAATATGCCACTCGCCCTTGTGGTTAACAAACGTGCCAATGCGAAGAAACTGTACCACAATAGCGGAGGCAAGGCCAACCGGCGTTGGGTGATGGGCGAAATCAGCAAGATGGTGGTTTTTGGCGTTAACACCTATTCCCTTACCTTGCCACACCGCATCCTGATCTACCTCAAATCTTTTCTCAAGCTTCCCAACAGCACCCGGAAGAGTGTTTCCGGTATAACCATTCTCCTTCGCGTAACTCTGTACAAATTCCTTCACTTGATCATCGGCAAGCTTTAAGTCCGCGCTAAGTATTGACTCTTCTCCCACGAAAAGGGAATCCACTACCCCTGCCAAAACTCCGCATCCTATTGCAAGGGCATAACCCGCCCTGTTGGCGCGGCTGGTGACCTTCTCAAGCTCAGCGTTGACGCGGCGAAGCTCGCTGTCAATATCCTGTCCCGGCCTTTCAGTCGCCTCCGGCGTTATCTCAGCGGAGATAAGCTCCGTAGTCTCACATTTCGGGGGTTCCTCCGGAATGACTGTGAGCTTTCCACTTATGATGTCTCTGAACCGCTCAGACTTCGCCCACTCACAGCACTCATACGCCCGTGTCGCCAGGCGCGGGTGGGTATCCTCCTGCGTGACCATCTGCTCAATGAGCTTGTTGGCGGAGGAATCGTCCACGAACGCACGAAGGTCCATGGCCTGCTTCATAAACGCCTGACGGTCAACGCCGTTCCCGTAGCCATCGAGGCGCAAGAGCATGTCCACAAGCCAGTCGGCTCCGCCGTCGCAGAGCGCGGCGGCTCTGTCCGCAGTAAGCTCACTGCACCTGTCCCAGAATAAGAACGCCCGTTTCAACGCCGGTACCGCAAGCCTTCTGATTCCCGGTATGCCCGCCAACGGCCCATTGTCGATCCCTCTTATGAGAAGCATCGCCAGCGAATGATAGAGGCTATGCCCACAGGCGATATGGCCGCACTCGTGGGCGAGGACCGTTGAAAGGAGCTCCGGAGACAGTCTGTTTACAAGCCCGGAGGTCACCACGATATAGGGAAATGTTTTTCCGCTTGTCCACGCGTTGGGCGCCTTTTCTCTCCGGTAATATAGCTCCGGTATCTCTATGCCAAGCTTCTCGCATATCGGCGGCAGGAGGCCGTAAATCTCCGGCATTTGTTCCTCTCCAAGACGGATGGAAGAGGACAAAAGCTCTATTTTTGCCGCTTTCTCGTCAAACCCGGCCTTGTAAAGCTCGTAAAGCTTAACGGCTTTGGGGAACGTGTTCAGCATGTCAAAGGCGCGCGCGTCAAGGTCGTGGATGTACTGTTCAGGACGGTATGCCATTTCTCTGACCTCCATGCGATTTTTTCAGGGAAGTATTTTCACATATTCCCCCTGGCAGTTAAGCCACATGTCTATGCCCTTCCCAAATACCTCCGCCTCGACAGTCCATACGCTGCCGTCTTCGGAGAGGATCTTCGCGGTCGGAAGTCTGTCCAGTACCGCTTCCAATGACGGACCGGTGTATTTGAAGCGGACCGTTTGGAGCTTGCCGCCGTACATGAACTGGACCCGTTTGCGAAATTCGCCCTCCTCGAAGCGGTCCCGGTAGGGAATGCGAAAATGCTCCTGCGTCACGTTGAAGCCTCGTATCCTGTCGATCCGATAGATCGTAGGGAACCGGTCGCCCGGATTCTCAAAATGCTCCGCTCTGTCCATATCCTCGATGTAAGCGGCCAGGTAGAAGTAATATTCCGAGAAAAGCAGCCCTACCGGTTCGATCCTTCGCCGCACTGTACCGGGCTCCTTGAGACGGACGTATTCGATCTCTGTCACAAGCTGTTTCTGTATTGCCTGCCCAAGCTCCCACAAGCCGCTGAGTATCGGGCGCTGATGATGCGGCTCGATGTAGTGCCTCTTTTCGTTGGCTATGAGTTCGGCAACAGCTTTTCGTGACTGCGACGGCACGGTAAGCGCCAGGAGCTTGTCCAGGATCGGCATCATCTCGTCCCGCCTCATGGACCGGCTCTCCAACAGTATCTTGCACACCGCCAGGATCTCACTGTTCGTCAAGCCCTCAGAAGCAGAGTCCACAAGCCGGTAACCGTCGAGCCGCCGATCAAAAGTGATCTCCTGTGACAAGCCCTCCTCGGCGATGAACGTCCGCAGCGTATCCATGTCCCGCTGTATGCTCCGCTCACTGACGCCGTATTCCTCCGCCAGCGCGGCCCGTCTTAAAACAGCCCCGCCGCAAAGCCTCGAATAGATCGCCAACGCGCGCATGGATTTTGCCTCAGCATTTTTCTCCATTTTACCACTCTCCGCCACTTGATGTAAACCCATTATAACACATTCCACGGACACTGGCTGTCGTTTTCGTAAAAAACCGCTTTTTCTTTCAAAAACAATACCGCTCCGCCCATCACCCCTCCCCTCGTTTTCAGCCCCTGTAAAGCCCCGTGTGCGGCTTTAGGGCAGAGGGCAAGAAATGTACACCTCCGGGACGGCAAAGCGCCGTGTTGCGCGTTTGTGGGCGAAGGAGATTTTCCTCTCTGCACATAATCTCCGGCTCCGAGAGGGCAACGCCGAAGCTTATTTCCGGCTTTTTCCGGGCAAAAAAGACCGTTCGATTATTGGACAAGATAAAGAGCCGCCGTCGTGCGCGACGGCAGCTCAGCCACAAACCCCCGCAGTGCGGGGCTTTTCTGAGCTTCGCTACGCAGTCGGTTTTGCGGTGGCGGCGCGGTTTAGGCAGTCGGTTAGAGCGGATTTGTCAGCAAATTCAAGAATAAATCCGCCGTCATGAGCACAGAGAAGGAAACTCTCCCATTTGGGAGAGGCAAGCATCGCATTTGTCTGTACACCGGGCAAGCCCGGCGTCCGCCAAATGCTTTTCCGGGCGGCAGCCCGGACCCACTGGGGCGAAAAGTTATCCGTTTGTACACAATTTTGCCCTGGCTATTTCGCGGCAAAGATGGTATGTTGTGTGTTTGCCGAAGGGCAGGAAGGAGACGTGCAGCATGGCAAAGCGCAGAGCCAACGGCGAGGGGAATATACGAAAGAGGCCGGACGGGCGTTGGGAAGGACGGTATGTAGCCGGGCATGACGAGAACGGGAAGGCTATCCGCAAGAACGTCCTCGGCAGAACCCAAGCGGAGGTCAAGGATAAGCTGAAGCGGGCGATTCGGGAGTGCGCCGAGATCGACATTGAGAGGGCTGAGGAATACACGGTGGGTGGCTGGGTGAGAACATGGTACGAGACATACTCCAAGCCGCACATACGTGAAAGCACGCAGGAATTTTACGAGGACTACATTGAGCATCATGTGGTGCCCCGTATTGGCAATATCAAGCTGACAAAGCTCACCGGGCGGGACATACAAAAGTTGTACAACGATGTCAAGGCCAACGGGAGAATCAGGGTATCTAAGGACGGCAACACCAGCATGAGCGCCAGCTATGTTCGTGGTCTCCACATGATGCTGCACAACTGCCTGGGCCGGGCAGTGAAGGAGAGGTTGATCCTCCGAAATCCAACCGAGGACTGCATCGTGCCAAAGCTGGAGAAGAAGGAGATGCACATCTTGCACCCGGAAGATATTAGCGCATACCTCAGAGAAGCAGATAAACGCGGCGTGTTGGCAATGTTCTTCCTGGAACTGACCACCGGCCTACGCAAAGGTGAGCTGGTCGCCCTTCTCTGGTCTGACCTCGATGAACAGTCGATGACACTGAACGTCTGTAAACAAGCCGTCAGAGTCAAAGGCGGAGGGGTAAAGGTCACCCGTCCGAAAACTGAAACCTCCATCCGCAGAATATCTCTATCGCAGGAAACAGTGGACATCCTCAAAAAGGAGCATGACAAGCACCCGGAAATCGAATATATGTTCCCCTCCCCTGTCACCCTCGGCATGTACTACCCCGACTCCGTCACCGCACTTCACAACAAGATTCTCAAATCCGCCGGGCTCCCGCACATCCGTCTGCACGATCTGAGACATACGTTTGCGACCTTGGCCCTCCAAAACGGCGTAGATGTCAAAACCGTCTCCAGCATCCTCGGTCACTACGACGCTGGGTTTACGCTGAGAACTTACACCCACGTCACCACAAAGATGCAGGAGGAGGCCGCGGCGACGATGGGCAAGCTGATTGGGGCGAATGTATGAGCAAAAACTACCCCGCCATAACTAAAAAAGGCCGAGGAACCCAAAATCCCACGGCTTCGTGCTCTCCCGTCCTTTCCGCTCCGAAATCCCGTTGGGGTCAGAAGTGGGTCAGAAAAACAGTGACACAAAGTAAAACAGCCAAAAAAGTACCGGATTTCCCGATTTTCTCAGGAAATCCGGCAGATTTTGGAGCTGGATGCGAGATTCGAACTCGCGACCTCATGATTACGAATTGCAATCGCCATAAAAATCCGGGCATTTCTAAGGCTTTCTGCCCCTTTTCCCTCCGAAATCAGCAGCTCGTTCCTGCTATCCACTCCACTGTTTCCACCCACAAATTTCGTCCAGTGGGTCAACTTGTGGGTCAGCCCGCCTTCCGGGCAGAAAGTGGGCTGGACGATTCGGATAATTCCCCGAAAAGGAGCAAAATAGACGATTCGAGGGTTACATAGTAACTCTTAAAGGCAGAGAAGTCAAGGTTTCAAAAACTGGACGGCTATAAGCAAAAAGAGCCTTTTCTCTCTGCCGTACACCATCAACCAAACAGAGCTCCAACCAGAGTACTTCAAATTCTGCGGGGGACCCCCTGCAATTTTCGGGAGGGGAATAGTATTAACAATACGTAGAGCAACAAATATAAAGCCCTTCCAAACGGCCTTCAGTGCATGCGGTTTCTCCGTTTTGCCAACACGGTTTCTCTCGACTTTTCCGCCCCTCTGCGGTATTGTGTGTTGCCAAGGAGGGGTGAAGATGGAGAACCTGATCAATGAACTCTATTACGGCAACATCTGCCCAGTCGAGCAAATGGGCCAATCAACGCCAGAGGAGCGGGAAATACTGAAGCGGATATACGAAAACGAGGAAAAACTGCGGGCGACCCTCGATGAGAAAGAGAAAGCCCTTCTCGACATGATCAAGGACGACTGTCTCACCGTATCCGGCTCAATGGGCGAAAGGCGCTTTTGCGAGGCGTTCAGTTTGGGAGCGAGACTGATGGTGGAGATACTCACCACCGACCCTCAATAATTTCGGGAGTTCTCCGCAAAAGGCAAGATGCATGGTCGGTTGTTTCCCAGCGAGGTAGTTATACTATAAGTGACTCAAACTGTCAACAGTCTTAACAACGCCGTGAGGGCACTGTTGAGCCTGTACGCGATTTTATGGCAGAGGGTAGGATGAGTACACCTCCGAGGTGTCAAGGCGCCGTGTTGCGCGTTTGTGGGCAAACAGAATTTTCCTCTCTGTACATAATTCTCCGGCTTTGGGAAGGCAACGCCGAAGCAAATTTCCGGCCCTTTTTCGAGGAAAAAAGGCCGTTCGATTATTGGACAAGATAAAGGACCGGCGTCGTGGACGACGCCGATCCGGCCACAAAGCCCCGCAGTGCGGGGCTTTTCTGAGTTGCGCTACGCGGTCGGTTTTGAGGTGGCTGTGCGATTTAGGCGGTCGGTTAGAACGGATTTGTCAGCAATTCCAAGGAAAAATCCGCAGTCATGAGTACAGAGAAGAAACCTCTCCCGTTTGGGAGAGGCAAGCATCGCATTTGTCTGTACACCGGGCGAGCCCGGCGTCCGCCAAATGCTTTTCCGGGCGGCAGCCCGGACCCACTGAGGGCGAAAAGTTATCCGATTGTACACAATTTTCCTCTGGCTATTTGGCCGCAAAGCTGGTATGTTGTGTGTTTGCCGAAGGGCGGAAAGGAGATGCACAGCATGGCAAAGCGCAGAGCCAATGGCGAGGGGAACATACGAAAGAGGCCGGATGGACGTTGGGAAGGGCGATATGTTGCGGGGCATGACGAGAATGGGAAGGCGATTCGGAAGAATGTGCTCGGCAGGACCCAGGCGGAGGTCAAGGAGAAGCTGAAAAAGGCTATCCGGGAGTGCGCCGAGATCGACGTTAAGAAAGCCGAGGAATACACGGTGGGCAGTTGGGTAAGGACGTGGTACGAGACGTACTCCAAGCCACACATCAGAGAAAGTACACAAGAATTTTACGAGGACTACATCGAACACCATGTTGTGCCGAGGATTGGGAGCATCAAACTCGCCAAGCTGACTGGGCGAGACATACAGAAGATGTACAACGATGTCAAGGCAAATGGAAGAATCCGAAAGGGCAAAGACGGAAACACCAGCATGAGTGCCAGCTACGTTCGCGGCCTGCACATGATGCTACACAACTGCCTTGGACGTGCAGTGAAGGAGCGCCTAATCATCCGAAACCCGACTGAGGACTGCATTGTTCCGAAACTAGAGAAGAAGGAGATGCAGATTCTACACTCGGAGGACATCAGCGCCTACCTCAAGGAAGCAGATAAACGGGGCGTTCTGGCGATGTTCTTCCTGGAACTGACCACCGGCCTACGCAAAGGAGAACTTGTCGCCCTTCTCTGGTCTGACCTCGACGAGCAGTCGATGACCTTGAGCGTCTGCAAGCAAGCCGTCAGAGTCAAGGGCGGAGGGGTGAAGGTCACGAGGCCCAAAACGGAAACCTCTATCCGCAGAATCTCAATATCCCAGGAAACGGTGGACATCCTCAAAAAGGAACATGAGAAACACCCAAACATCGAGTACATGTTCCCCTCCCCTGTGACGCTCGGCATGTACTATCCTGATTCCGTCACGGCAGTCCACAACAAAATTCTCAAGTCCGCTGGCCTCCCGCATATCCGTCTGCACGACTTGAGGCACACCTTCGCTACCCTTGCCCTCCAGAATGGCGTAGACGTGAAAACCGTGTCCTCCATCCTCGGCCACTACGATGCCGGCTTCACCCTCCGCACCTACACCCACGTCACCACAAAAATGCAGGAAGAAGCCGCCGCGACGATGGGCAAGCTGATTGGGGCAAACGTATGAGCAAAATCTACGTAGCCTTATCTAAAAGAAGCCTTGCCTCTCAAGCATAAGTTGAGTGGATCACGAAAAAATAACCGTTCCGGTTATTGAAAATCCTCCGAATCGCCTGTATATTAAACTCACAAGTGGCCATTTGAAATATTTTTGGAGGGATAACATGGATATACAGGCAGTGGGACGTCAGATTTCCGACCTGCGCCGGGCCAAAGGGCTGACACAGGCGGAGCTGGGCGAGCGCCTGGGCGTCACCTATCAGGCTGTGAGCAAGTGGGAAAGGGCCGAAACATTGCCAGACACAGCGATATTGCCGGAACTGGCGGAGGTTCTGGAGACTACAGTGGATAATCTCCTGCGCGGCGGCCAGCGGACGGTGGCTTACACGAAAAAGCTCACGATGGAGGACCTCAAGCGCGCCATTCGATGCCTGGACGACATGGGCCGCCTCATGGGACGGGACAACCCCATCTATCTCGCTGCTGTGGAGGGAATCAACACCCGCATGAACAGCGAAATCCGGGATGCCTTCTCCGACAGGCACATTTTCGAGGTCTTTGTCGCCGAGGCCGCCATCCAGGGTCTCATGGCCGGCGCCTATCTGGACCCAACCGACGTGAGGAACAGTTTCGAGAGCGTCAAGCTCCGCGACATCGTTCTTGCAAAGTGCGCCGAGTACGGGATAAAATGAGTTATTATCCAAACGCAAGGCCGTGGGACGCAAACTCCCACGGCCTCGTGCTCTCCCGCCCTTTCCGCTCCAGATTCCCGTTGGGGTCAGAAGTGGGTCGGGAAAACAGCGGCACCGTGTGAAACAGCCAAAAAAGTACCGGATTTCCCGATTTTCTCAGGAAATCCGGCGGGTTTTGGAGCTGGATGCGAGATTCGAACTCGCGACCTCATGATTACGAATTGCAATCGCTATAAAAATCCGGGCATTTCTAAGGCTTTCTGCCCCTTTTCCCTCCGAAATCAGCAGCTCGTTTCTGCTATCCACTCCACTGTTTCCACCCTCAACTTTCCGCCAGTGGGTCAGGTTGTGGGTCAGCCCACCTTCCGGACGGAAAGCGGGCTGGACGATTCGGTTACCTCACCGAAGGATGGGCGAAAAAGGCAATTCGATGGTTACATAGTAACTCCAAGCAACAGAAAAGTCAAGCGTTCAATATTTGGACGGCTATAAGCAAAAAGAGCCTTTTCCCTCTGCCATACACCATCAACCGAAGCTGGGCCCAAACCAGAGGCCCTCAAATTCTGAAGGGGACCCCCTGCAATTTTCGGGAGGGGAATAGTATTAACAAGACGAAAACCAACAAGTATAAAGCCCTTCCAAACGGCCTGCATCACACGCGGTTTCTCCGTTTTGCCGATACGGTTTCTCTCGACTTTTCTGCTCCTCTGCGGTATTGTGTGTTGCGAGGAGGGGTGAAGATGGAGAGTCTAATCAACGAACTCTATTACGGAAACATCTGCCCGGTTGAACAGATGGGAGGGGCCACATCGGAGGAAAGAGAAATTCTGAAGCGGATACACGAAAACGAGGAAAAGCTACGAATGACCCTCGATGAACAAGAGAAAGCCATCCTCGAAGCTATAAAGGATGATTGCCTCACCGTATCCAGCTCAATGGGCGAGAGACGCTTTCACGGAGCGTTCAGCTTGGGAGCACGGTTGCTGGTGGAGATATTCGCCACCGGCCCTCAATAATTGCGGGAGTTCCCCGCAAAAGGCAAGATGCATGGTCGGTTGTTTCCCGGCAAGGTAGTTATACCATAAGGGAACTCAAACTGTCAACGGTCTTAACGACACCTTGAGGGCGCTGTTGGGCCTGTACACGGCTTTAGGGCAGAGAGTGGGATGAATACACCTCCGGGGCGGTAAAACGCCGTGTTGGGCGTTTGTGGGCGAAGGAGAATTTTTCTCTCTGCACATAATCTCCAGCTCTGGGAAGGCAAAGCTAAAGCGAATTTCCGGCCCTTTTTCGTACGAAAAAGGCCGTTCGATTATTGGACAAGATAAAGAGCCGCCGTCGTGCGCGACGGCGGCTCGGCCACAAAGCCCCGCAGTGCGGGGCTTCTTTGAGTTTCGCTACGCGGTCGGTTTTGAGGCGGTGGTGTGGTTTAGGCAGTCGGTTAGAACAGATTCGCCAGCAATTCCAAGGAAAAATCCGCAGTCATGAGCGCAGAGAAGAAACTCTCCCGTTTGGGAGAGGCAAGCATCGCATTTGTCTGTACACCGGGCAAGCCCGGTGCCCGCCAAATGCGTTTCCGGGCGGGAGCCCGGACCCACTGAGGGCGAAAAGTTATCCATTTGTACACAATTTTGCCCTGGCTATTTGGCGGCAAAGCTGGTATATTGTGTGTTTGCCGAAAACGGCGGAAAGGAGACGCGCAGCATGAGTAAACGCAGAGCTAATGGCGAAGGGAATATACGCAAAAGACCGGACGGCCGTTGGGAAGGTCGGTATGTGGCTGGACATGACGAGAACGGGAAAGCCATCAGGAAGAACGTCCTCGGCAAAACACAGGCGGAAGTCAAAGAGAAACTGAAAAAGGCAATCCGAGAATGTGTTGAGATCGACGTTGAGAAAGCCGAGGAATACACGGTGGGCTGTTGGGTACGGACATGGTACGAGACTTATTCCAAGCCGCATATACGGGAAAGTACGCAGGAATTCTACGAGGACTACATCGAGCACCACGTTGTACCACGCATCGGAAACATCAAGCTCGCCAAACTCACCGGTCGGGACATACAGAAGTTGTACAACAATGTTAAGGCCAATGGACGGATTAGGGTATCCAAGGATGGCAACACCAGTATGAGCGCCAGCTACGTCCGTGGCCTCCACATGATGCTCCACAACTGCCTTGGCCGGGCGGTGAAAGAGAGGTTGATCCTGCGGAATCCTACGGAGGACTGCATTGTGCCAAAGCTCGAAAGGAAAGAAATGCACATACTGCACCCGGAGGACATCAGCGCCTACCTCAGAGAAGCAGATAAACGGGGCGTCCTGGCGATGTTCTTCCTCGAACTAACCACAGGGTTACGCAAAGGTGAGTTGGTCGCCCTGCTATGGAGTGACCTCGATGAACAGTCAATGACGTTGAACGTCTGCAAACAGGCTGTCAGAGTCAAGGGCGGAGGGGTGAAAGTTACCCGTCCAAAAACCGAAACCTCCATCCGCAAAATTTCACTGTCCCAAGAGACAGTAGAAATACTGAAAAAAGAGCACGAAAAGCACCCGGACATCGAGTACATGTTCCCCTCCCCGGTCACCCTCGGCATGTACTACCCCGACTCCGTGACAGCCATTCACAACAAAATCCTCAAGTCCGCCGGTCTCCCGCACATCCGTCTGCACGATCTCCGCCACACTTTCGCAACTCTGGCACTCCAAAACGGCGTGGACGTGAAGACAGTGTCCTCCATCCTCGGCCACTACGACGCCGGATTCACCCTCCGCACTTACACCCACGTCACAACGAAGATGCAAGAAGAAGCCGCAGCGACGATGGGCAAGCTGATCGGGGCAAACGTATGAGCAAAAACTACCCCGCCATAACTAAAAAAGGCCGTGGGAACCAAAATCCCACGGCTTTGTGCTGTCCTATCCTTTCCGCTCCGAATTCCCGTTGGGGTCAGAAAGGGGTCAGTGGTTAACTAAATCAGCCAAAAAAGTACCGGATTTCCCGATTTTCTCAGGAAATCCGGCGGGTATTGGAGCTGGATGCGAGATTCGAACTCGCGACCTCATGATTACGAATCAGGCGCTCTACCGGCTGAGCTAATCCAGCAATTTTTGATTGCTTGCGCATTATAACACAATCCCGCCCCGGAGTCAATGTTTTTTTCGGGGCGGAGCTCAAATTAGATGAATAATCCCGAAGGTGGCGGCGGTGATGATGGCGGCGGCCATCAGCAGCCCCAGCAGAATGGCCGGTATGGCATAGCGGGCGCGCATATCCAGGATGGCGGCTACCAGCGCCCCTGTCCAGGCGCCCGTGCCCGGCAGGGGTATACCCACCAGGATCACAAGGCCGATCCAGCGGTATTTTGTGACGACGCGGCCCTTCAAATGCGCCTTTGTCTCCAGCGCGGTGACGATCCGGTCGAATTTGTCACTCTTTTTTCTCAGCCACGCGAAAACACGCTTGATATATATAATGATGAACGGCACCGGGAGAAAATTCCCCGCCAACGCGCAGGCCAGCGCCAGGGGGTAAGAAAGTCCCAGCGCTATCCCGTAAGGGAGACCGCCGCGCAGCTCCACGATGGGGATCATGGAGATCGCAAAGGTGGCGGTCATCCGGCCCAGTACCGTCCGGGTAAACCATTCCAGCATTTTTCTGTTTCCGCCTTTTAGTTTACAAAATGATTTTAACGGATTATACGTCCAATTTCAAGGTGTTTTTTCCACAAGCTCCACGATGCCCGCGCCCTTTTTCACCAGAAACGCCACCGGCGCGCCGCCAAAGGCCACGGCGGGGCCAGCCCGGCGCAGGATCATCCATTTTTGCGCCCGCATTTTTTCCATTTGGGCCGCCAGATCGTCCACAGCGTAGCAGATATGGTACGGCCCCTCCCCGCAGGTGCGCAGACGCTCAAAGACCTGAGAGTCCTCCCCCAAGGGGGCCACCAGCTCCACCACCGTCCCGGCGTTTTCCAAAAAACGCAGCAGGACATTCCGGGCGGCGCCGGCGCTGTCCGGCATATCGTCCCGGATGACGTCTGTGACCGGGGCAAAGCCCAGCTCCGCGAAGGCCGCCACGGCCCTGTCCATATCCTTTACCAGATACCCGATATGATCTACCTTCAAGCCGATCCCTCTCACGCGCCCAGGTGACGCATCAGCGCGTCCACAAGCTGTCCCACGTTCTCGGATTTGGTCACCTCCGCCAGCGTAAAGGTGACGCCAAACGCGTCCTCGATCTCGTTGGTGAACAGCAGATGCGTCAGGCTGTCCCACTCGTCCACATCCGCCGCGGTGGTTTTGTCGGTGAGCGTCACCGTATCGTTATCAAATACGTCCCTGGCGATCTCGTTGATCTTCGCCATGATCTCTTCCCTGCTCATGCCTCTTCGCTCTCCTTGATATGGAATTTCCCGGGCCGGAACCGCTCCGTGTCCGCCCGGAACCGGTTCTCCCCGAGCTCCTCAAAGCCCATGCTTTTATAGATATCCCTGACCATGCCGTTTTTCGGCGTGGGGATATATTCGCCCACCACCCATCTGATACCGGCCCTTTTGGCCCTGTCCATCAGCACGGCGATGATAAATTCCTCCATGCCCCGCTTCAGAACGCGGCAGCTCATGAGCCAGGTGTCAATGAAAAGCGTATCCGCGTCCGTTTTGCGTCCCACGATCACGCCCACCAGGCCGTGGTCGCCGAACCTGTCCCGCAGCTCATAGGACAGCGTCAGGCAGTCGGGATCCTCCGCCAGCCGCCGGATGTCCGCCTCGGTGTAGCGCACCGTGCGCAGATTGAACTGATTGGACCGCTGGGTCAGCTGGGCCACGCGGGAGTATCCCGACGGCTCGAAGGGCCGCGCCGATCCCACCATCTCCAGGCTCTCCAGATATTCGTCCAGGGTGGCGTAAGACGATTTCAGCTTCTCCCTGGCCTGCTCCGCCTGATAGAGCTTCGTCCGGTCCGCGCCCGATCCGGTGTAGGCCGCCGTCTCGAAATAATTTTGCTTTTGTAAAAAATCAAGATACAACGCCGGATCCTCGGGGAGCTCCGGCACCCGGATCTCCGGGATCATGCTCCGCACCAGCTCCCGCTCAAAGGGGTTATCGTCCACAAACACCATGGAATCCATGCCGATGTTCAGCGTACGCTGGATCAGCCGGATATTGGCGGCCTTGTCCTCCCAGTTGGCCACAAAAACGGCGAAATCCTCCAGCCGCAGCACCATCTCCGGGTTGCTCTCAAAGGGTCTCTTGGCGGCGGCCTCGTCGTTTTTACTGCACACGGCCAGGAGAACGCCGCATTCCTTCAGCTCCTTGAGCCAGCGCTGGAAATTGGTAAAGACGTGGCCCCGGCCCAGATGGCCGATCTCAATATTTTCCGGCCCGTCGTCCCCCACGACGCCCCCCCAGAGGGTGTTGTCCAGATCCAGCACGACGCATTTTTTGATCCGCCCGGAGAGGGCCGCCTCCACGTCCACCACGGCCTTGGCCGCGTAGGGCAGGGCGTCCAGTCTCACGGCCATCTTGGCGCTGTAGTAGAGCGCCGGATCAAAGAAGCGCTCCCGGCCCAGCTCCGCCTGAACGGCCAGAAGATCCACCGGGTAGACGCCGGCGCGGGCCGCCATGCGCTCCTGGAGCCGGAAATTCAGGCGGCGAAGCTGATAGGTGAAGGTGCTGTCCACCCGGCAGGAAAAATTACCCAGAGCCCGGTCGGCCAGCTCCGTAAAAGTACACTGTAAAATGGCGGCGGAGGTGTGACGCCCGATGGCGTCCCAGTACATTTCCAGTCTTACAAGGACGCTGTCGGCAAAATCCCGGCGGCTTTCCGGAGTAAGCTCCAGGAAATCCTCATAGAGCCGCTCCGTGGCGAGATACAGAAGGACGCTGTCGGGCGCGAAGGCGTAAAGCTCCGAACCGTCCTCCAGCACCTGGGCCTCGATCTGATCGTACCCGGCGTCAAGCACCGCCAGCGGCAGGTTCTCCAGGGCCGCCAAACCCCGCACCGCCACGGCCAAAAACTGAGTGGAGCAGTTTCCCAGGATCGCCAGGGCGCGCGCCTTGCCGGGGGCCGGCGTTTTGGCCGCCCTTCTCAGCTCTTTGAAGGTATACACGGACGCTTCCCTCCCCGGTTCGCACAGCTTTCCACGTCGCAATCATATAAATTATCTTTCATTTGGCGCGGGTTGTCAATAGTTTTCACGCAATTCCCGCAAAATAAGCCCCGGCGGCCTCCCGCCCGGAAAGCCCTCCGGCCTTATCTTTTTCCGCCTTTTGCGTTTTTTCAGGTCATTTTTTAAATGAATCTATATTTTTTATCGGATTTTCACCGTCGTTTTTCATGTCTCCCGTCTGCCAATCCCGGCAAAACTTACTCCGCCGCCGCGCCGCATATCTTTTGCCCTTTGGGCAATTATAATCACGAAAGGCGTGAAGACGCGTTTCAATCAAAAAAGGAGATGCAGAACAATGGCTAACAGAAGCAACAAGATCAACATTCCTGAAGCCCGCGCGGCTATGGACAAGTTCAAGATGGAGTCCGCTTCCGAGGTTGGCGTCAACCTGAAGCAGGGCTACAACGGCGACCTCACCAGCCGTCAGGCCGGCTCCGTGGGCGGCCAGATGGTCAAGAAGATGATCGAGGCCTACGAGAACGGCCTGAAGTAAGGTAGTCTTCTGAAAAAAGCGGGAGAAGGGCTTGCCCTTCTCCCCTTTTTCAGCTTGTCAAAGAACTCAAATTCAATATTTTTTCCGGCGACATGCGCGTCGGAAAAAATCCCTTTTGTCGCCCAAGTGTACCAATGGGGCCCCGCCGGGCCGTTGCCCGGTGGGGAGAGGACGGCGCGAGCCAGCGCCTGAGGGCGAATACTTGGAGCCCGAGGCAAAGCGGCTCGCGTGAGGACGAGGGTGCATGCAGGGCGACAGCAGGGTGATTTTCTCTGAATTTCGCAAAATTCATAGAAAATCACCCGCACGTTCCCCTTGTCGGAAAAAGCCCGTCAGGGCTTTTTCCGACAGTCTCAGCCGGATACCGGCACGTCATCGCCGTCCTGCTCCACGCCGTTCCCCTCATCGCCGTCCGCGGTGTCCTCCGCGGTGTCGGGCGTCGTGTCAGGCGCGGTATCCGGCGTCGTGTCGTCCGTCGTATCGGGCATCGATGTGTCAGGTGTCGTCGTGTCAGGCTCCGTCGTATCGGGCGTCGATGTGTCAGGCTCCGTCGAGTCGTCCGTCGTATCGGGTGTCGTCGTGTCGGACGTCGTTGTGTCGTCTATGGTGGTGTCGTCGACGGGCGTATCGGGGGGGCCCACCAGGACGATCTTCGTCATGGGCTTATAGATGTCCTTGGAGATCAGGGTACGGCTCAAAAGATTCCCGTTGGCGTCATAGACCAGCTTGTAGGCCTCGGAGGTGATGCCCACCTGCCCGCTGTTGGCCGTCTTGCGCTGGCCGGGCTTCAGGCTCTCGTCCACCTCCTCCACCGTCTCGTAATCCTTCCGGGCGATGATGTTGGACTCCAGCTCGATCCTATAATCGTTCTCCTTGGTGCCCCAAAGCTCCACGTAAAGGGCTTTTTTCTCCACCCAGGCCACGATTTTGATGGGATAATGGGTGTTGTTTCTAAAGCGGAAGTTCAGATTGGGCCAGCTGACCGTGGCGTCCAGGCCGGCGGGCAGATAGCTGACGGTGTAGCCGTGGTTGGTGCGCTCCACCGTTTCCAGATCCGCGATCAGCGTGCAGTAATAGAGCGTGGAGCTGACCTGGCAGATGCCGCCGCCGATTGAATCCACATGTCTGCCGCCCACATAGGCGCCGGCGGCCTTGTAGCCCTTGGCGGCGGTGCGCTGTCCCACCACCTTGTTGAAATCAAACTCCTCGCCGGGGTTCATGACGAAGCCGTTGATGGCCGCGGCGGCCAGGGTGATGTTGTTGATCCGGTTGGCGGAGCTGCTTGCCAGCGTGGTGCTCTTTTCCGAGAGCTTATCCTTGTAGAGCAGATCCTCCACGCTGCCGGCGTCGATGTCGGGCTCGGTGATGATCAGCGGGATCCGCACCGTCTCGCCGGGGCCGGCGGCCTCCAAAAGCGCCTCGGCGGCCTCCTTATCAAAGGAGATCCCCTTGACGGAGGCGACGATCTGGCCCGTAGCGGCGTCGATCCTGGCGTTCTCCGGCTCGCGGTACACCTGGTTATAGATGGCCTCCAGGTCCACGTCCCCGGCCCCCGCCCCGCCGGCCTTGGCCTCCGAAAACTCATCGGTGGTTTTGGAGGAGCCGGAAAGAAGCGTGTCACGGATAAAGGCGAAGACAGCGTCCTCGTCCACGGTGTAGCCGCCGGTGCCCCGGGTGATGAAGAGCTCGCTGGCGGTGACCTCATACCCCGCCTGCTGGGCGGTGTGGTTGGCGGACTGGGCCGCCTGGGAGATCTTGGCCCGGACGCCGGACTCGTTCAGCGCCCGCTCGGCGTACACCTCATGGGACTGGGCCACGCAGCTGATGAAGGAGCCCAGATTCTTGAAGAAATTCCCGTTCCGGCCGTAGGCGTAGGCCAGATCCACCGCCTCGGTGATGGGCAGGGTCAGCCCCGCCTCGTCGCTGGTGACGGAGACGCTGACGCTCTGCGTCAGCACCGCCGTGGCCTGGATCCCCGTGGGGACGCCCACGTTGGCGCCCAGGAGCGTGCTCCTGGCGGTATCGCAGCTCATGCCGCCCACGTCCACACCCGCCACGGTGATGTTGGGAAAGATCGTCTTGCGCCCGGCCACATACGCCCCGGCGCCCAGGATCGCCCCCAGGATGACGGCGAGAACGATGACGCCGGAAACCAGCACCACAAAGCCGGTGTCGTTCTTTTTCCGCGCGTTTCGGTTGTATTTCTGTGCCATAGCCTGCTATCCTCTCTTTACTCTGTCTGGGCCCCACTCCGGGGCCGCCTTTTTCCTCTTTTTCTGACCGCTGATGGTATCTTATTCCTATCCGCGCCAAAAATCAATTACAATTCGGTTAACAATAATGCCAAATCAGCTACATAAGGTGACGAGAGTCATATCCCCGCCTGTTTAAGTGATGCCGTGAAACAGCTGGACCTCCCCGGGCCGCTTGGAGAACATGGAGAACTGATAGACGTCCTCCCCCTCCTGCTTCCAGGGGGAGACGATGCTCATACGCTGCTTGGTCTGGGCGTCCAGGATCTCCCCGATCAGCACGTTGGACAGCAGAAAGCCCTCCGGCGTGAAGCTCCACCTGTCGCCGTTCTTCACCATCCAGCCCCGCCTGACATAGGCCTCCAGGATCTCCCGGGCGTTGTCGAACTTGCAGGGGAAGATGTTGTAATACTCCTCCTCGGAGATGCCGTAGGTGGTGCGCAGGCCCAGCATCAGGTACTCCCCCGCCCGCTCGAAATCGGTGACCGATTCCGCGTGATCCACCACGCTCTTGCCGGAGAGGATGTTGTCCGCGTACAGCTCCAGATCCGCCACGCAGGAGTAGCGCTGGCCCGACACGCACGAGTGGGCCGCCGCACCGAAGCCCATGTACTCCCCCATCTGCCAGTATTTCAAATTGTGGCGGGAGGCGAAGCCCCGGCGGGCAAAATTGGACACCTCATACTGCCTGTACCCGTAGCGGGCCAGCATATCCACCGCGAACAGGTACATATCCGCCTGCAGGTCGTCGTCCGGGATAAAGGGCGAGTCCTTGAAGGGCCACAGCGCCGTCCCCTCCTCGATCTTCAGTCCGTAGGCGCTGATGTGGTCGGGCTTCAGGGCCAGCATTTTGGTGAGGGTATCCGCCCAGTCCTCCCGGGTCTGGGAGGGCAGGCCGTAGATGAGATCCAGCGACACGTTCTCAAAGCCCGCCTTGCGGGCGTTCTCCACCGTCTCCTCCACCTTGGCGAAGTTGTGGAGCCGGCCAATGCTCTTGAGGATGCCGTCGTTGGCCGACTGGGCGCCGACGGAGAGCCTGTTGAAGCCCGCCCGGCGCAGCTTCACCATGTCCCCATAGGTGATGCTGTCGGGGTTGACCTCCACCGTCGCTTCCCCGTCCACCATGACCCGTCCGTATTTCTTCAGCGCCTCGAAAAGCTCCACAAGCCGCGAGGCCCCGTAATAGCTGGGCGTCCCGCCGCCGATGTACACCGTGTCGATGATGTACCCCTCCAGCTGGGAGCCGGCCTCCCGGATATGGCTGAGCAGCGCCTTCTGATACCGGGGCATCAGCGCGTCCTTGCCCACCCGCGAGTAGAAGTCGCAGTAGGCGCACTTCCCCGCGCAAAAGGGGATGTGGATGTATATACCCAATCTCTTTTCCACCGTTCCCCCTCCTTCCGCATAACTTGACATAATACAGTATAAACCAACAGGGCCCTCTTTGCAAGGGCAAACAGCAATTTAATGTCTCCCCAGATATCCCTCCAGGATCAGCGCGGCGGCCACCGCGTCCACCGTCTCTCGCCGCCGCTTGCCGTGCCTGTCGTTGGCGGTGAGGATGTCATGGGCCTCCACGGTGGTACGCCGCTCGTCCCACAGCACCACCTCCAGCCCCGCCTTCTCCGCCAAAAGCGCCCCGAAGGCCCGGGCCTTTTCGCTTCTTGGCCCGGCGGAGCCGTTCATATTGACCGGGTTCCCCAGAACGATCTTCTCCACGCCCCTTTGGGCGCACTCCCCGGCGATCTTCTCCGCCAGACGCTCCGGATCCCACTCCCGGATGACAAAGGCGTCCCCGGCGAGCCTCCCCGTGGGATCCGACACGGCCACGCCCGTCCTCTGATCCCCGTAATCCACAGCCAAGATCCTCATGCACTCGCCCTCCTATAATGCTACCTGTATAATCTACCCCAAACCGCCCCGGATTTCAACGATTTTTTCCCGGTTTTCCCGAAAATTTTTCTTGACTTGCGCCCTCCACGGTGGTATAATTTCCTCACCTGTCGACCGAGAGGGCTTTATTTTTGTGCGCGTTTACGCAAAAAACCGCCCTGGCCCGGCCAATACAAAGCAGGGAGGCAATTTATTAGGAGGTGCCGAAAAAATGGCCGCAGAAAACAGAGTCAAGGTCGTTCTTCGCTGCTCTGAGTGCAAGCAGCGCAACTACAACACGACCAAGAACAAGAGAAACACCCCTGAGAAGCTGGAGCTCAAGAAGTACTGCCGTTTCTGCCGTAAGCACACGGTCCACACCGAGACGAAGTAAGCGAAAAGGAGAACACAAATGGCAAAGTCCGAGAAAAAGTTCTTCACCCGGATCTCCGACTGGTTCCGGGGCATGAAGAGCGAGCTGAAGAAGGTCGTTTGGCCCACGGCAAAGCAGACCACCAACAACACGCTGGTCGTTCTCGCCGTCTGCGCCGCTTCCGCCGTCGTTCTTGGAGGGTTTGACTGGGTCGCCAGCGAGCTTGTCAACGTCCTGATCAACCTCTTCTCGTAAGGAGCGAAGATGGCACAGGAAGCAAAGTGGTATGTTGTCCATACCTACTCCGGCTACGAAAACGCCGTAGCCGACACCGTCATGAAGTCGGCGGAAAACCGGAGCATGACGGATCTCATCCAGGAGGTCAACATCCCCCTGGAGACAGTGACTGAGCTGGAGGATGGCGTCCAGAAGACTTACGAGCGCAAGGTATTCCCCGGCTACGTGCTGGTCAAGATGATCATGACCGACGAAAGCTGGCATCTTGTGCGCAACGTCCGCGGCTGTACCGGCTTTGTGGGCACCGGCAACAAGGCCATCCCCCTCTCCGAATCGGAGATCCTGGCCCTGGGCGTTGAAAAGCGCGATTTCAAGGTGGATTTCGATATCGGAAGCCGTATCCGCGTCTGCGACGGCCCGCTGGAGGGCTTTTTCGGCCAGGTGGAGGAGCTGGACATGGACAAGCAGATCGTCCGCGTCGTCGTCTCCATGTTCGGCCGCGAGACCCCCGTGGAGCTGGACTTCGACCAGATCGAGCTGGCAAAAGACTGAGCACACCCCGCCCGCAAGGGCATAAGCGCCGCCGTGGCGCTGTGGGAGGAGCTTTTCAAAAAAGCTTCGCCTGACCACATCTATATTATGGAGGTTCACGAAAGTGGCACAGAAAGTAACAGGAATCATCAAGCTTCAGATCCCTGCGGGCCGCGCGACGCCCGCGCCCCCCGTAGGCCCCGCCCTTGGCCAGCACGGCGTCAACATCGGCGCCTTCACCAAGGAATTCAACGAGCGCACCAAGGCCGACATGGGCATGATCACCCCCGTGGTCATCACCGTCTATTCCGACCGCAGCTTTACCTTCGTCACCAAGTCCGCCCCCGCCGCCGTGCTTCTCAAGAAGTACTGCAACATCGAGAAGGGCTCCGGCGTCCCCCAGCGCGATAAGGTCGCCAAGATCAGCAAGGAAGACGTCCGCAAGATCGCCGAGACCAAGATGAACGACTTAAACGCCGGTTCCGTCGAGGCCGCCATGAGCATGATCGCCGGCACCGCCCGCAGCATGGGCATCGTAGTAGAGGAGGGCTGAGACTATGTTCAGAGGTAAGAAATATAAAGAGAGCGTCAAGCTCGTTGACCGCTCCGTACAGTACGAGCCCCGGGATGCCTTCGAGCTCATCACCAAGACCAGCAAGGCCAAGTTCGACGAGACGGTGGAGCTCCATGTGAAGCTGGGCGTCGACTCCCGCCACGCCGACCAGCAGGTCCGCGGCGCCGTCGTCCTGCCCCACGGTACCGGTAAGACCCGCCGGGTCCTGGTGTTCTGCAAGGACGAGCGCAAGGAGGAGGCCCTGGCCGCCGGCGCCGATTACGCCGGAGCCATGGACATGGTGGAGAAGATCCAGAAGGAGAACTGGTTCGAATTCGACGTGGTCATCGCCACCCCCGACATGATGGGCGTTGTGGGCCGCCTCGGTAAGATCCTGGGCCCCAAGGGCCTGATGCCCTCCCCCAAGGCCGGTACCGTCACCCCCAACCTGACCCAGGCCATCACCGAGGTCAAGGCCGGTAAGATCGAGTACCGTCTTGACCGTACCAACATCATCCACTGCCCCATCGGCAAGGTCTCCTTCGGCCCGGAGAAGCTCACCGAGAACTACGACGCTCTCATCAACGCCCTCCTGCGCGCCAAGCCCGCCGCCGCCAAGGGCCAGTATATCCGCTCCTGCGTCACCGCGTCCACCATGGGCCCCGGCATCCGCATCAACGCCCAGAAGACCCTGTAAAACGCAAAAAACAACCCAAAACAAGCCCGGAACCCCGGGCTTGTTTCAGTCTGTCAAAAAACCTCCCATTTCCCCCTCAAATGTGGTACAATAGTGCGTGAGGTGAGAATCATGGAGGA
>CANQBA010000050.1 GCA_947589545.1 uncultured Oscillospiraceae bacterium
TCCCGCGGCAAGTCCCGCAAGAGGAAAGACGCCTATGATCGCGATCACGGCCAGCAGGAGGCAAAGCGCCCTCCATGTGCGCGTTATTTTCTTCATGATGGTTCCTCCTTGAAAAATGTGGATTTGAAAAATGGGTAAAAAAAGGACCGCACATTTCTGTGCGGCCCTGTAGATATGGGATCGGGGATCATCCCCACGCTTCTGCGCTCTCGCCGGTAAATGGCACGTCCTTCGGATACCGGGTCCATGCCTCTATACGGTAGGTCTTTCCGTTCTCCCCGTAGCAGTCCAGGCATTCACGGCTGTATGGACTCTGGCAGGACGGCCAGTAGACGGCTTCGCCGTTGTTCCCGTCCGTATAGTGGAGCGCGTTCTTTGCGTTTGGCGATTCCAGCGCCACGGTCACATGCCAGACCTTACCGGAGTCGTTGCGGACGAAGATGAGTATATCTCCGGGGCGGATCTGAGAGAGAGCCTCTACCCGTCTCGCGGGATTCCCCTCATCGCCAAACAGCAGCGTGCTTACCATGGCGGCGTATCCGCTGCAGCCGTATGTCCTGCTGACGCGGTAACGGTCCATGACCTTCCCAGCCTCCTTACAGGGGATACTGTTCTTGGCTGTGCCCGGTGTGGAGATGGTGCCCCAAACGGTTCCCGTGGGCCAGTCCTTCTCAATTTGGCGCAGGAGCGTCAGGACGTTTTCCTCCGTCACGGGCTGACCGTTCGCAAGGGAGCTTGCTTTCGCGGGGGCCACGCCGGTGTAGGGTTTGTCCGACTCGATCTGCACCGTCCGATCCTCCTCGTCCCAATAGACATTGAAGCCGACGACCTCGCCCACGTCCCGGAGCTTGACGTAGTTATTGCCGTTGATTGCATAGGCCGGAAGCTCAATCTTGTGCCCGTCCACATAGAAGCTACAGGTACTGGGGGTGACGGTAAGGACAGCAGATACATTAGGTTTGCCAACGGCAATTCCAACCAGGATACCGGCAACAATCAGGGAGATTGTCTTAATTATTCTCATGATGATCCCTCCTCGTTTTTTTATACCAAGTTATACGAAAACAGGAGGGCTTTTTCAACAATGAGATCAGCTTATCTCAACGCCTTGCACGCAGACGCGCGATTCGGGGTGGTCGGCAAGGCAGGTGGTGATCGTGATGCGGTTGTCTGCGTTGGCCTGAAGGTATGACCAGTCGTCGTTGGAGATGACCCCTACAAAGGTGACCTGATATGTACGGGATCCGTAGATCGTGGTATATGAGATGACATCCCCGGCTTTCAGATCTTTTATAGACCCGATGACGTATTTCGCGCCGCGATTGTGTCCACAGACCCCCACGTTGCCGTCCCATCCGGAGGTGGAACTATAATGGCCTAAGCCCTTCGCCATGCTGGCGTTGGTCTCGCCCTCCCAAACCTTCAGGTTGATTTTCAGTGAAGGAATACTGACCGTACCGATGCTGCCGTCGCTATATGCCATACCGGAAACCGAGGTATACTTGGATCCCTTATACTCGACGGCATTGCCCGTATCAGGTATCTGTACGCCAGGAAAGAAGGAAGCGCCGGATCCCTCCGATGCGATCCCATAGTCTCCGCCGCCGTCTGCAACATATGCTTGTAACCCGGGCAAAGTGACCCGTTCCATCGATCCTGCTTGTGTAAAACTGAAGCTTCCGTAGTTAAGCGACGGGATCATATAATCTACATCTACCACATTCGGCCCGCCGTAGTTGTACTCTGCGCCGTAGACCTCCTCATAGGCGGTCGAATCGTAATAATCCATGTCATACGAAGAGCTGAATTCGTAGTCCGCCGCATAACAGTTCACTGCCAACGCGGACACCATAACGGCAATCATGACAACGGCAATAATAGTTTTTCGCATTTTTCCTCCTTATGTATTGGGCTGTAACGCCTCGATATGGAATGTGTGCCAATCCTCACTGACATCCGTAGGAACCTTATAGTAGTAAACACCGGCGTTGCATATAATTTTCAGGTTTTTCCCCGCCAGAGCTTTGACCGCGGATTTTTTCAGTTCGATCGCTACGATATCAGTGGGATAGGGATCCGTATTCTTCAGATTGATCCTTCTTGTCTTCTTATCGACCCTGAATTTATCAATGAGCCGGTAATCCCCCTCGATTTCATCGGGGATATAAATATAGACGTTTTTTCTGTTCTTATAGACCAGAAACCCGCCGAGGCCGAGAAGAAGTGATCCCGCCGCGGCAATGCTAACTGGCAGGAATCGACCTCTGCTGCTTTTCTCCGAACCATTATTCTGGCTTGAGCCCTTCGGTGGAATCCGTGTCAGGGATGGGAAAAGGAGCAGAATCAGGATTATTTTCCTGACCTTGCCCCTGCCACACTTCCTGGCTCTCTTCCGGGTCACGATCCGTTTCTGGCTCTGAGGGAACAATTTCTTCGCCGGCATAGACCACGGTGTAGATAATACTCTCAACACCTTCGGCTACGACCTTCCCCTTGTATTCCGCCGTGGAGACATAGCCGTTGGCGGACTTGTAGCTGTATTTCGCCGAGTAGGAGGCCGCAGCCTGATAGGTGCAGGGCATAAGAGTATCCCCAACCAGATCTGTACCGGTGACATGCCATTCCACATTTTTAAGGGTAAGCGTTCTGCCGTCTTTGACAGTTGTGGCAGGGATATATGACATATCGTTACTGTCCAGATTGTCGATTGTTTTAGTTGCCGTCGCCGTAGCGGATTTGGTGGTGTAGCCGGAAACCTCAGTCTTGATCGTCGTGTGGTCGAGGGCAAGTACCCCTTTAAACTCTCCGTCATCATATTCGATGGTGGGCTCAAGAGCCGCCAGGACATCACTGAGATCCTTTGACGTTGTTTCGACCGTTACCGTCTGCGTGACCTCTTTCTCTTCCCGGTAAGTCTTTTCCTCTTTGGTGGTATATGCCCAGGTGTAATGGTAGCCCTCATAATCAAAGGGTTCTCCTTCCAGCGCCTCAGGATCAGCGTCCGGCGGAAGTACATATGTTTTGACAATGCGCTGTTGACCGTTCAGGCTCTCCACTACCAGATCGTTGGGAACAGAGCTGGCAAACGCGCCTGTTGCCAGGGCAAATGCCAAAATCGCGGTCACCACCGCGTATCTTAGAATTTTCATTTGCGTCTCCTTTATAAATTCTGCTTGATGATGCGGGTTATGAGGCCGACGGCAACACCCTGTTCCTCATCAATGCGTGTGACAGAGAAACTGACGTCATCTCCTTTGCCGGGGGCACGGCGGTCATAACAGGAGTGGGCGATGGCGTTGACACCGTTGTTGAGGCGAATAAAAACTACACCGCCCCGCACATCTGTGACCCGGCCGGCGTACCGTCCCTGCCTCACACATTTTTTGAGATCGTCGCGTGGAGCGGAGGAGGACACGCTGCGGACATCCGCCGAGATGGTCAACTCCTCCGGGGTATCGCCGCTGATTTTGTTCACCCTCACGAGGATGCGCTGACCCACATGAAAGTCGTCGGCCGCGTTGCCGACCCAGGCCCTTGACAGGGCGCGCGCCACGATGGGGCACTCCACGCCAAACACCTCTACCCGGACAATTTTTTCCGCCACGGCCACCACACGCGCCTGCACCACGCGGCCTTCATAGATCATGGGTTCGCCCCGCTCGTTTTTGTCGAGATAGAAAGTCTGACGCTTGCGGAGCATGGCGTCCCGGCGGCTGGCGACCACGCTGTGAGTCTTGTTCTCGTGGCCCTTCACCACAAAGTCGATTTCCGAACCCAGACGCGCGGTGAGGATGCCGCGCATACGGCTCATCAGCTCCTGGTATTCAGGCCCGGAGGGCATTCTCCCCGTTATGAGCATCATCTCCTTTACAGGGATCGCCACTCGGAAACCCTTGTAGTTGACCACGGCCACGGTCAAGCCGGACTCTGTGCGTTCCACGCCGTCCAGCGTCCCGGTGAGGATACGCCGAGTCCAATGGGCGTTCTGAATCTCATGCCAGATGATTGCTTCCCGCTCCTCATCGGTCTGAACTTCAGCGCCCGCCTCAATGGTCAGAACACGTCCACGGCGGAGCGCAGCGGGCTCAGTGGACCTTTCCTGGACGGAATGCTCTCCGGATCGGTCTGTACCTGTATCCGGGGATACCTCCGGATTCTCAACGAGCAAAGCGCCTGATGCATAATCAGGGGGAAGCTCAGGGGGCGGGTCAAGTGTCAACGGTTCGTCATCAACGCCGTGCGCTTCCCCGGATTGCCCCAGCTCCTGAAGCAGCGCCCCGTATTCGGGATCGTCGCTCTCCGCGCCGGTGTCTTCAGACGGCGGAACGGGGACAGTCTCAGTTTCCGATCCGGCCGCCCCCGCTTCCTCGCTAGCGCCGATCTCTGCCGCCAGCTCCGTTACCGCTACAGCTTCGTGTTCACCACTCTCGCTGTTCTCTGTGATTTGGTCTTCGGTTATTTCTGCTTTCTTTCTGGGCATAGTAAATTACTCCTCCTTTTTCGGTTTTAACAAAATTGATTCCTTCGAGGCACTGATGACCTGCTGTGATCGCTTCGGGGCGGGTCTCGCAGCCGGTCGTTTTACCGGCGGGGGCGTTGTCCTTGTGACGGGTTCCGCCATAGGTACGGGCGGCGGTACCGAAGCTGTGTCCTCCGCCGTTTTTTCAGTCTCCCGCGTCTGTGCCTGCCACGCGGGAATATGGGAGGCGGCCTTGGAGGCCCGCAGCTTCTTCGCCTCCGGGTGCTTGGAATAGTCGTACTTGTCAACCTCCAAAACCTTTTTGCCTCGCAGAATCACCAGAGCCTTATCGATGTCCATCCGCAGGACTTCATCCATAGTCATGAGCTTACGCTTGCCGACGCCGCTGGTTTCCCGGTACTCCGGCGTGTAGTTGGATATCCGCCAGGTTCCCAGCTGCTTTGCACGGCTCGTAACAGAGATGCTGGCCTCGCCCGTGCGATCCGAAATAAATTGGGCCGTCAGGGCGTCCGTACACCCTAAAAACAGGGTGATGTCGCAGTTTCCCAAAATCTCCTGCCATTGATTGTTGGGGTAACGGTTCTGCAGGCCCGCCAGATTCTGAAAAACGCAGGACATACTGATGTTCCTTGAACGGATCACGCTGATTTTTCGGCTCAGATCCGGGATAACGCCGCAGGCGCACAACTCCTCACCCAGTACATGGACAGGAACCGGGAGCGCTCCGTCTGGACACTTCTCATCCGCATACCGCACAAGCTTTATAAAAATGAATGAGAGAAACAGCGAGGACAGGAAGTCAAAAGTACTGTCCTGGTCGCTGGTAATACAGTAATAGGCGCAGGGCTGTTTGCCCGGAAGCTCCAGGTCGATTTCATCGTAGGTCGTGATGTTCCGAATGTCCTGATTCTGAAAGACCTGGAGACGGGAGCCGAGCCCGATGATCACGCCTCCACGGACGCTTTCGCCTGACTGCTTGAAAATGCTGTAAGGCGCCTTGGCGGGGTGACCGATGGGGAGTACGTCAAACAGGGCGTTCAGCTCCTTCTCCTCACTGGTGGCAAGGAGCTGGTATACCTCCCCAATGTTCCTGCGCTCCTTGGGGTAGTTTCGCTCCACATAGAGCACCAGTGCCTTGAGCAGGTTCATCTCCGCGCTGTCCCAGAAGTGGTCGCCCCGCTCACTGCCGGTGTTTTTGATGATGACGTCGCAGAAGAGCTGTGCCAGATGCTCCTGGCCGTTGATTTCGGAAAGGCAGTTCCAGGAGTCTGACGCCGCCGGAGTGACCAAATTGAAAACCTTCACCGTGTAACCCTGATCTCGCAGGTAAGCGCTGGTCTTTTCGTAAAGCTCGCTCTTGGGGTCGCATATCACCAGCGAGGACTTGCGCGCGGCGCTTTGCAGGATCATGTTGACGCAGAAGGCCCTTGTCTTTTTGGAGCCGCTGGCCCCGTAGACCGCTAAATTTCCGTTGAATCTTGTCTTCAACGGAACACAGACGACCTCGCCCTCCAGCTCGCCAAGGATCGTTCCGGGGTGCCGCCGGATATTGGGAACAAGGTCCAGCACCTCCCGTACCTCCTTCTTGCCCATGAATCCAGCAGTCCCGTAGGTGCCCTTGCTGGAGTAAATCAAATTCCGATCCCGGTCATATTCGCCGGTGTCGCTGTAGCCCATGCGCATCACCATGAAGATGAGAAGGGCTATAACCGCCGTGCAGATACCCACACCGTAAAAACCGTAGGGAAAACGAAACGCTGCGGCGAGGCAGACAAAAAAGCCGGCATCAGGCAATTGCGGGGAGGTTCCGAAGGCCGCCCCGGAGGATTGCCACGCTGTATAATTTGCGATGAACTGGGAAAGGAATCCGCCTCCGTAGAGGAGCGCGGTGATCGCGGCGGGAATGGCGATGCACAGCTTGAAGAACCTCTGAATAAATCGAAGTACCAAGATTGGCGAGCAGATTTTTCGCCAGATGAAGGCAAAAAATTGCAGACATACTTTGTGTATTTCAAAATTTTTTGACGAAATATGGCGGAAAATATGCCGACAAGATCGGTGCGGCGATTTGTTCAGAGGTTCTTTTATCTTTTGCCGGGAGATAAAAACACGCTCCTTTCATACGCTTCAAAATCAATACACGAAACGGAAACGTTCGGGCCGCAGACACGCCGCAAAACGTCTTCCTGAAAATCAAAGCAGTAAAGCGCCCCGTTTCGCCCGGTCAACTCCAAAGCGGTGTTGAATCTGTATATGCGTGGCATATCACAGGTGTAGACGAACAGCACCGGCTGATCGCCGTCCATGGCGTCGTTCTCCACGCCCCAGCCGGGACGGGGAGGATCTAGGCCCTGTTTGAGTATGCTGTCCAAGTCAGCTCTGTTGCTGGGATCGCAGAGCAGCTGCAAAACGACCTCCCCGTGGTGGTCGAGGGGCAGACAGCAAAAGTGCTCAAAGCTTCCGTCCAGGACGAAGCGGCAGTTGGCCCTCCCACCGTCAGCCCCCATCAGTCCGGCCATCAGCCCCATATCAGCGGCAAATACGATTGCCGACAGACCGATTCGGGAATATTGCGCCGGAAGCCGGGACAGGCAAAGTTCTGTTTCCAGAAGGGCCTTGAGCCGCATCTCAGCCTTGTACTCCCACTTCATAAGTCCGGGGCCGGTGTTGTATACGGCGAAAACATCATCCGCCGTCAGCAGTACGCCGGTAGAGCGGGAGCCGCGGATCTTGACCGCCTGCTCGCCAAGTCCTTTGACCTCCCTGGAGCTGAAGTAGGTGGGCCTGTCCATGGTCGTCAAATCGGAGGGAGGCACGGGGGCAAACAGAGGCGGCTTTTCCCATGGCAGAACAGAGACGTCAGCGTTGTACACCGTCACCAGCACCTCGGCCATACGGTGGAGGCGCAGTCGGCGGGTCACCTCGGACTTCAAACGGTTTGTTTCCGTGTCGCCTGTGAGGAAAGGGGAAAACTCATCGGGCCACTCCTCTGTCAAGAGGCGTTTGGCGGTGGAGGTCAGGCGCAGACAGCGAAGGCCGTCACGGTAGAAGGTGCGCAGAAGCTTGTCCCGCTTGAGATGCTTTATGGCGTACTCCTTGTAGGAACCGGCGGCGGGCAAACGGCTCACCAGGGACGTTGGAAGCTCGCCTGACAGGGCGGTGAGCGCAAGAAGCAGGCCGGGGAATGTGTTGAACCCTGGAAGCTCAGGGCGGCCTTGATTTTCCACGGCGTTTGCCTCCTTCTCCATCGTTTTGCACCGAGGGGTCTACAACCTCGGTGTTTTTTCGGCCCGGCGTATCTGAAAAAGTCCGCACGGGGCCGGGATCATTCAATCGGAAAGACCATATCCCATTCAAAGGAAAGAAAAAACGCCAAAATGGGATATGGTTTTCCTATGCGGAACCGATGGCCTGAGCCGCGATCCCCTGTGAATCAAGCCATACGGGGAAGCGGGAAGTGTCCATGACGAATATCCGCGTACAGTCCATATCAGCCAGCTTTGTGGTATGATACACATCGCACAGCAGTCCTCCGTCATCCACCAGGAGATAAGCCGCCACCGCGTCCAGGATCTGTTTGACCTCCAGATTGTCGTAATCCCTGACGCGGCGTTCCGGGTTTTCCCGGCTGTAATTATGTGAAAAGCAGATCGTACAGCGCCGAAACCTTTGGACTGCGTGTCCCATGACATACCGCTCCAACGCAGCGGTGAGCGGATCGATCAGATATTCCGTGCTGTGGGACTGCTTGCGTTTTGGAAGGAGGCATGGCAAGGTGATCTCCACAATGCCGCCTCTTTGCCGGATCTCCACCCCCTGTGTCTCGGCGGCGGAGGTGAGGTACTCGCTCTTTCTGACGCCAGTGGTGACATACAAAAGATGACGCAGACGGCACGCCACTGTCTCCGCCCGAAGAGCGGCGTCGGTGGACAGGACCTCGTAGTTGTCCGGATATCGCTGGATATCGGTGGCGTTCATGGCATACAGGGCGCTTTGCAATCGCTGTATGTCGTTCAAAATGGAGGATATTCTCTGGGATACGGCGGAACGGTTCAAGGGCCTGCCCCTTCCTTCCTGTAATATCGAACCTCACCCTCATCGGAAACGGTACAGTACCCGCTGACGTTGGGAATGTCGATCTCCGAAATCTGCTTCGGCTCCTCCACGATCACCAGATACCGGGAAGCTTGACCCCCACTGTTCGCCAGCACACGGGACAGCAGGATCTCCTTGCCCCGGACGGCCTCCACGATCTCGTAGATCTCCCCGCCGGCGAAAAAGATGATTTTGGCGGGATAGTCTCCGGCGGCGTGGTATTCCACATCCTTGATGAAATCTAACAGCACCCACACGGCCGCCATAAGCCCCCGGTCAACCTTTTCCAAGCTGTCCGCAGCGGCGCAGTAATATCCGTCCACCAGCCAGGCCCGGTTTTGACGGACCAGGTAGGAGAGCAGGTTTTTCGTTTTTTCATCCCTTCCGGGGTGAAGCCCCAGAAGCTGTGCCTCCGTCAGGACACGGTACATGGTGATGTCCCGCAGAAGAGCGCCCGCATCGCGGGCATAGATCTGATCTCTTGTTTTCATGGATTCTTACCTCAGTGTTTATGTATAATCGCCGTATTACGGGCGTACAGCATTGAACATCCGGCCCTCTGTGCGTATTAAGTCCGTATACGCTCCTCACAACCTTTATAAAATCGTATTGCCTGCGCATTGCGGGCGTATTGCTTCTTTCACTTCGGAGCCGGCGCGTATAATCGCCGTATAATCTCCACATTACGCGGAACCCTTTTCGCCTGTTCTTCCCAAAAGCTCCTGAAGCTCCCGCCGGTCGGTGGTGATTAGCTCCTTCTCCATCTGACTGCATTTGATCTCAACGGTCACGTTGTTATTGTTGGTGCTGATGAGGCCGCTTCCTCGCTCAAAATGGGTAATCTCCATGACCTCGGCCTCGGACAGGTGAAGGATCGACTGGACTCTGCGGGCCTCTTCCTCCTCCAGATTCAGAAGGATCTTCGTCTTGGCGTTATTGATGATGCCCTTGCCGTATTTGCCATCCTCCAGGGCAAAGAAGTCGTTGATGTCCTGAGTGGCGCAGATGGCGGAGCCGCCGTAACCGCGAATGATCTTGAAGATCTCCAGCACGAACTCCGCAGCCATCCGATTGCTGTTCGCGCCGATCAGCTGCCAGCACTCGTCGATGAATATGGCCTTTTCCACAGTCCTGTTTTCCTTCGCCTTGTCCCACACATAATCCAGCGCCACGAACATCCCCACGGTCAGAAGGTCGCCGGTGAGCTCCGAGATATCCAGAACCGTATACTTGTTGTCCAAGGACACATTGGTCTGCTGGTTGAAGGTGCGGGCGGAGCCGTTGACCAGGCGGTTTATGATATTGGCAAGCCGCCGTGTATCGGGGGACTCCTTCAGAACCTCGTAAAGGTCGCCCAGCACCGGCATCGTCCTGTACCGTCCGGGATGCTCAGGGTCATCCAACGAACTGTTTTCGTGGGTAATGCCGAGATTTGCGTATGTACGGATCAGCGCGTCGTCGAGAAGCTGGCGCTCCTCGTGACTCATATCGGGGATGAGCAGGCTGAAAAAGATGTGGAGGCGCTGGATCTTGGCGGCCAGCAGGGATTTTTCCACACCGGGGCCGTCAAGCATTTCATCCACCGTCCTGTCCACCTTGCGTATCTCCATGACGTTGATACAGTTTTGCGACGCGGGGGAGATCTGAATGAACTCGCCGCCAATGTTGGAGCAGGCCCGGTGAAACTCATGGCCTTTAAGCGGGGCTACGATAAACACCTGGATGCCCTTGCGCCGCATCCGCGTTGCCATCAGCTGCATGGTAAAGCTCTTGCCGGCACCGCTGGTGCCGAGAATGGCAATATTGGCGTTTTTGTAGATGCGGGAGTCAAAGATGTCCACGATGATTAGAGAATTGTTGTGCTTATTCACACCTAAAAGAATGCCGTTGTCGTCGCACATCTCATAGGAGGTGAAGGGATAGCAGCTTGCTGCGCCGAGCGTCAGCACATTTCGCTTTGACCTCTCGTAGAGGTGTTTTTCCAGAGAGACAAGGGGCAGGGAGGACAAAAAAGCCTGTTCCTCGCAGAAGGAACAGGGCTGCACGTCCATGTCCTGGGACAGCAGGAGCTTTTTCATCTCCGCGCATTTCCACTCCAGATCCTCCACGCTCCCGGCGGTGACCGTGACGAGCAGATTGAGGTAGTAGAAGTCCTCGTTGTTTCCCAGGCCGTCCTTTAGGAAATACCCGCTGCGGATGGCTCCGTCCAGGTCGTCAAAGTCGGTGTTGGTGTCGCTGGTCTCCTTGATCTTGCTCCGGTTGATGCGCAGCTGCTGTCCCAGCTTTCGGATCATCCGATCCTTGGGCTGGCGGGTAAGAAACATATCCAGGTCGATCCCGTCCCCGGCGTTGACCAAAAGGCTCAGCCACCCCGCCGGGGCCTGAGATTTATAGCCGCCGGAGGGAACCAGCATATAGGCGTAGTAGATGCCGTCAATGCAGATATACCGGCCATGGGAAAAGTCGATGCGGGAGGGGGCGTAGAACTCGTTGACAGGCACATCATCCGGTGAACGACCGGACGCCATGTACTCCGCTGTCACACGGCTGAGTTTTTCTTCAAAGGAGTGCTCATTGCTCTCCTTCCGGCAAAGAATATGGTAAAGAATCTCCGCCGCGGCCTCGCTTTCATCGTCGTAGTTGAGGACAATGCTGTTCCCGCACTGTCGCAGATAGTTGGCGGCGGAACGCGCCGCGGTCTGGAGCTCAGCTATAGCCTCTTCCTCCTCGTGCCCCCGCTTGGTTCCTGGCAGAGGTTCATACTCAAATATCAGGAAGAACCGGCGGGTGATGGCTTCCCTGGAACCGAGCCGACGGATGAGCCTCAGGTAATCCTCTTGGAGCGTCCGGCAGCGCGGGTCGGTCTCCCTCTCGATCTCCTGGCGCACTGCCTGCACATGACGGTCAATGTCCGCCCGCTTTGTCAACACCTTAAACTGCACCTTCGCCGGCGCAATCTTCAGGTAGCTGATAAAGGACCAAATGATGCTCCTCTGCTCCTGTGCGCTCCGAAGGAGGAAATTTACCGGCACCACCTCCACCACCTTGACATAGCGGTGATCACGGGTGTATATGACCCCATGCTGGATCTTTTCGATTGGCACATATTCAGCAAGAGGATTCAGAGGCTTTTTCTCCTGCGGAATAAAGGTCTTGTACTTGTTGACCTTTCGCTCCTTTACATCCACCCGCATACTGTTGCGGTTTCGGGGAATGTTGCTTTTCCTCACTTTTCTGCCCCTGTTTGGCGTTGGCTCTTTCTTCTCTTTCTCCGCATTTTTGTCCAGTGTCCTCCGATTGCGAAGAAAAGCAAAGAATTGAATCACAAATTCCGAGAGGCTCCCGCCGCCGATTCCGATGAGCGCCACCAGCGCCAGTGGCAGGGCGGTGAGGCAAAGAAGTATGATACGGGCGGTAAGGGACATTGCCAGACCCATGACGGGTACCCCGGTCACAGCTACCAGAATACCCGCCTCGATCACGTTGCGTGTCTTGAACATGCCGCCCAGCAGGGTGCCGCCCTCAATGAAATTCGGTGGGATGTAGTAGATATCCCGTTCGTCTTGTCTCATAGGAACTCCTTATATTCGGTCTTTGCGCTTCGGCGGGGTGGGCAGCCTTTTGACGATGCTCTCCTGGTAGGCCACCGTGTCGTCGGGAGCCTTGTACGGTTTTCGCTCGACTGCGTCCTGGGCGTACTGCTTGTACCACAGCGTCCCGTCGGCGGACGTGACTTTTGCGTATTCGCCTGTCGGCGCGGTGTACTGTTCCGCATGGTACATGGCAAACTCCCGCCCTTCCGGGCTGCCAGGCGCGGTCTCCACGCCCGTGATCCTGCCCCGGCCTATTTCCACATCCGAGTAGGAAGGGGCGTCGCTGTTGACAATGCCTTTACCGGCATAGCCCATGTAGGAGATCATTGACCGGGAAGCTATGTCCCCGGTGATGCTTCCCGCAACCTCCCCACGCGCCACAGTTCCGATCACATTGTTGGCAAAGCTTCCGCCGGATATAAGCGATTTGGAGAATATCGCTCCACCCAGGGAGGGTAGAGCCGCCCCGCGCACAAATGAGTGATTTGATTGAGTGACTTGATGATTCGACGAGGAGATACGCGACTCCTGTACGCGTTCGCTGTCACTGTGAGTAACCCGCTCACCGCCTTCCGACGGATCGGCGCCGTTATTGACAACAGAAACAGGGCTGCCTGACGGCGGCATGTATACGAGGGTATTGCCGCTTACATCGGTATTTTCCATTTGAACAGGCGTTCTGTCCGATGGCAAACTGTCTTTTGGGCCGCTCTCAACTTCCGGCGACGGATCCGCCTCATAAGCGGTCACAGGCATTTCTGCCCCCGTCAAAATAACCCCCTCCTGAGGAGGCTCACCGGGAGGGACTGTACCACTAAGGCTTGCCGCCTCAACCGACGAACCTTGGTGGAAAATATCTTTATCGGACCTTGTGGAATCATTTTGCGCTATAATGCCGGAGGTCGCGTCAGGCGTGGAATCGACTGCTGTACCAACCGCTGTATCGGCGCTCATGTCGGTCATTGCTCCGGAAGCTACGCCGGGCGTTTCACTGGGTACATGATCAGGCATCACATCGTCACCGGCCGCGTTTCCGTGGGAGCCGCCATCCGTTCCGGCGCTGCCCGCCGCCTGTTCCGCCTGGCTGCGAGCGGTGTAGATTGCGGAGGTCTGCGCGGTAGCGGTTTTGACCGCGCTGTTTGTGATATGCCTTCCTGCCATCCCGATCAGCCCTCCCTTAAAGAATCCTGTCATTCCGGTAGAAGCGGCCCGCCCGCCGCCACTGCCGGCGGAGGCTTTAACTCCGCCCGTGCCGCCTCCCTTACCGCCCACGACCATCGTTAAGGCCCTCATAGCAATCATTGCCTCAGAGAGCAGCGAGCCTCCTGTCCGTCCCACATTGACCCCCAACGACGCCATGAAGCTGTCAATTTTCTGTGATACCTTCAAAAACGCCACGGCGCACAGGAACCAGATTAACACGTTCCCGGTGACAGCCGCCTTGCCGGAGGATGCCACTTGAGCCTCGACCTCACTCTCTGTAATGGCGAAGGCCGGCATACACAGGCTTTGGAAGAACACCGCCGCCACAAACAGAACGGCAAGAAGCTTTACACATTTTTTCATCGCGTTTCCTCCGTTCAAATGGAAAGCGGGTTGGCGATAAACGTACCCACCATACTCACGAACAGCCGCAGACACCATGCGTTCATCACCAGCAGGAACATCTGCCCCGCAAACATCCTGCACCAGCTTTTGAAAATATTGGATGTAGCCTGTGACGCTCCCATAGCAAAAGCGACAGGCGCGGTAAAAACAAGAACACCCAGAAGAACGTATCTCTCCGCCGCCTCAAACAGGAGCTTTATGTAATTCCATGCCAGTATGAGCAGCAGGATGAGTACGATCAAAGCCACGGCTCCGTTGGCGCAGACGCCGATGATCGTGAGCAGAACAGAATTAAAATCCGCAAAGCTCAAATCTGGGAGCGCGGAAGTCATGATCCAGCTGTACGGCGTCCCGCCAATGTCCAGCGCCATGTCCACGATTTGATCGGAGTACAGGGCCAGAAGGATAAAGAGTACGGCCCGTATACTGAGTTTTACCGGATCCTCCGCCTCGCCGCCCCCGCCGATGCCAAAGTTTTTAAACAGATTCCAGACCCAAAAGAGGAGGATAAGTCCGATAGCCAAGGCAACGAACACCTCATACATGGTCTGCGCCGCAGGGAAGTATCGCAGGAACACACTCATATCACAGCCAAGCGCGCCCAAAACTGATGTGTTGATCAAATCCAGGCCATGCATGACTTGTTCCGCGATCCATTCTACGATTCCATCAAGAATACCCATACTCTGTTACGGCGTGTATTGTCCGCCGGCAAAGAACGGTGTGACGTATGCCATGATGAACCCCAGAGAGTTGAGAATGATCCATGTGACGGCGATCCGTTTGAGCCACGCCCGCGATTCGTCCACAGTCCGCCCTGATTTTGAGAAGTTCATCATGATCAGCGCCACGGCCGCCGTTACTACGGCTACGATTGTGGAGATGCTGAGGATCTGGGTGTAGATGTCCTTCATCACCTCGCTGGCCTTGGTCCATATCGTGCCGGTTGCCGCATAGGCGGGCGTACAAAGCGCCGCGCCAAGACAGGACATAAGGAATCCGATATATAGGATGCGCCCCACATCCACATGCTTCCTTCGCGGCTTTTCGGTCAGGTGTTTTTCCGTTTTCAATCGTTTGCCTCCTTTTGAATTTTTCCGTGAAAACAAAAACAGCGTCCGAATCCGAACGCTGTTTTTCCCCAAGTTATGAAAACGGACGCCTCACGGCGCCCGTCCCACAACTCTTTCACTTTTTTCCGCAGTTTTGAGCATACTCAGTGTAACACATATGGAATCCTGTGTCAATTCCGGCGGCGTTCCGATTTTGACCCATTACCGTCCCGATTCCGTCCCTATACGAGAATTCACTTCAAAATTTCCTTGTAGTCTCTCTTCCCGTAGATCACGCGGGCGACCGTCACAAGCTTCTCTTTTTCATCGACCCAATAGAACATCAGATAGCTGCGAACCGACAGCTTTCGGTACTCATGCTTCAATGTCCGAATCGGTGTATAGACGGGGTACGCGTAAGGATATTCCGTCAGCCTCTCTCCCGCCTCAATAAGCTCAGCGGCAAGCCGCCCCGCCGCGTCAGGGTTGCACAGCTTGCCGCTGATATATTGAACGATGTCGATCATATCCTGCCGGGCGGAGGGCAGATATTCCAAATTATACAATCTGCTCTCCTCCTATGGCCTCCCGCATGGCCTTCAGAACATCCTTGGAGGAATACCGCCTGTCAGTGGTCTCCGCTTCACGCTCCGCCTCCCGCAGCTTGAAGTATACCTCGCTCTCAAGCTGAAGCTTCTCATAGGCCTCCATGCTCAAAAGCACCATGTCCCCAAATCCGTTCTTCGTGAGAAATACGGGCTGTCCCGTCTCATGTACGGTCTTTGAAATATCCGCAAAATTGTTTCGGAGATCCGAAACCGGCCTGATCATATTCATATCATCACCCCTTGTTTATATTTTAGCATAATTGCGCTAAAAAAGCAACTGTGAGTTTTGCCATGCGCTCCGATCTCCGGGAATCAATCAAAGGCGGGCAAGAACTCATCCAGCACGTTCATACACTCCCTCGACGTATACCCCCAAAGGATGGAGCTCAACACCTCCACTGCCTGTTCTCGCTTCCGATAATACGTGGTCCGGCTGATGTCCCGGATGTGAGGCCGGAGCTGTTCCACGATCTCATTTACATTTTCAAGCTGCTGCGGGGAAAGAAACGTGTAGTATAATATCCAGTAAAAAGTCTCTCCGTATTTGTGTCTGGTGCGCAATGTTTCCACCGCGCTGTCCAAAAGCTTGAGCATCCGGTTGCTCCGCTCAATGCACTTGGCGTGATTTTCTATTTTTGCTCCACCCAGATCCGCCCCGGCAAGGTAGACGGATTCCAGAAAAGCGTCGATGGAAGTGCCGTACTCGATCTCAAATTCCTTTTTGACCTGCTGGACTGAAAGCTCCATGCTCCATACCACATCTCTGTACTTTTTCAGGAGCCTCCATGTATCGTGGTAATGTGAATCCTCCTCAACGACCATTTTTGAATACTTGGCTGCCATGATTATTTTTCCTCCTTTTTTTGAAATTCCCTTGCGGCGTCACAGCTGACCAGGGAAGTGTAATATTGACTGATGGTGACCGGCGCGTTATAGAGCGCGGCCAGCGTATATGCCTTGATATTGCGGATGGGCGTTGTGTTGTTCCGCATACTCTCCAGCACATAACAGATGTGATCCCGATCCAGCTTTAGGATACGACTCCTGACCACATCCGCCGGAAAATCCTCTCCGGCCACGCGGATATACCTCTTGCCGGAACAACAGACCTCCACCATAAGTTCCACATAGCCGTCCAACGTTTCGGCTTCCATGGGATATTCCAACAGCAATCCTTCGTAGTCGATGTTGTCTTTGATCAGATCCCTGTATGCTTCTATCTCCTCCGTTCTTATCCCCGCTCTTGAACGGCCCGGCTGTGGACGTGATGATCGAGGGCATGGGAGCGGATGGATAGAAGATTCAGTATCACTCATTTCAGTATGATTCCTCTCAGTCTTATTTGCGGCGGAATTCCAGCAGTCTTGACTGCATAAAATCGGAACTCCAGACTTCGGATTTTCAGAAGTCAAGACTTCGGCCTCTCCCGGAAGTCCAGACTTCGGGATTTCAGAAGTCTGAGATTCAGGCGCGCCGGAAGCGGCTGTTTCCTCCCGCGGATCGGCTCGAACGGTAAAATTCTTGACATAGATCCTTGCCGGCTTTCCCTGTCCCAGCTTGCGCCGCTCTATGAGTCCGATGCCCCCGTCCCGGTCCAGCTCCTTGAAAAGCCGGACCGCCTTGTCCTTGCCGCAGTCCAGCATCTCCAGCGCGTCCTCCAGGGTGAAGTAGATGTATACCCTGCCGCCGTCATCCAGCCAACCGTTGCGGAGGGACAGGCCCATCCGATCCAGCATCAGCCCATAGAGCACCTTGGCATCCATGGACACGCTCCTGAAATGCCGGTCCGTAAGAAGAACCTTGGGGATTCGGTAAAAGCTGTACTGCTCCGCCTCCGGCCCATAAAAATAATCCAGCTCCAGCGACATTGTAGGATAACCTCCTGTTCTTCTGGTTAGAAAGCGCCCCGGCGACTGTATTAGTCACCGGGGCGTCTTATGATGATTGTGCGGTTTGATTCGGAAAAGCAGAAAATCGTTCGATGGATGATCCAAAACCTACCAGGCAGCTTTTCTTCTGTCTACAGTTATTACTTCTTTATCCTTACCACAAGTCCTGTCAGACTGTTCGTTTCAACTCCTGGCAAATACCAACCTTTTCCCATTTTCAACTGAGTATGGATCCATTCCCCATTGACAAGCACATCTAACCGTTTGCCAATAGGTAAACTGCCAAAATATTCAGTCAATCCAAGCCTGACATCCATTCTGCCCGAAACCGGATCCTGTACCAGAACACCCTGCTGCGACCCAAGATCAGTAACCGTCTTTGCTTTATCATTTGAACTATGAGCATAAACTGTGCGGAGGTACCCATCGAATATATCACGGCGAATGAGTACCCGTTTGCCGATCTTATATATAGCGCCTGCCTCATGGGCCAACTTTGTAAACGATTTTAAACCAAGCCCATAGTAATCGGCACCCTGGTAATAGGTGATGAAATCGTGCTTTAAAAAGTCCAGATCTCATCATCGATCATGTCGGATACCATCCAGGCATTCCCGCTCATATTACGGCCTCCTCGGATGCAAGAGTGCACGGCTCATGGAACTGTTCCAAGTACTTGTCAAAAATGTCCCTGTTGATCAAGACCGTACTTTCCATCCTGTATATGGCTCCGGCTTTTCCGGCGTGCTCTAAAAGGAGCTTGTGGGACATGCTGTACACGATTTCCGCGTCTTTGTACCTCAGAAACTGTCTGCGGAGTTTTTTTGCGCTTTCCCGAATCTCGTTCCGCTTTTTCAAGTCGTAATATGATTTTGTCTCTTCGTTGATCATATGAATTTTCCTTTCAGCTCATCTGACGGAAGATAATCCCGCAAAGGAAAGGGTGCCTTCTGATGGCTTCTCAGAAGGCGCCCACAAGCATATAAGTGCCGCAGAAATATCCGACAACTTATTCACCCTGCATTGCATTTCTTCATATTACGATGAAAAAATGTTGTCAATTTGTTGTCAACCTGAGTTTGGAGAGCTGAAAACCCTTGAAAACAGCGGCTTTTTTAGTCCACCGGCTTCATCGTCGGGAACTAACTACCCGGCAATCCGCCATACTTTTTGGCCAAATATGTGCCGTTATTTGCTCTTATTCGGCGCGTTTTCGGTGTGTTTTTTGTCGTCCGGATTTATACGCCCACAAGCTTTGGGCGTAAATCGGGCGTAAGTTGGGCGTATGGGATCATGCGCCGGTACAGCTGATTGTCTCTTTCCTAACAGCTATTATTATAGCATAGATCCTGTCTTTGTCAAATCCATATCTCTATGTACGGAGCAGGTCCATCAAGGTGCTCTCGCCGCTTTGGATTCTGGAAACCTCCGTGTATCGTTTGATTGCGGCAATCAGGACTGCCGGATCAGAGAAATAGGTTTTGACAAAATCGTAGGACTTTACATTGTGGTAATGGAGACTACTTTTGCAAAATTCGCTGGGCTTCATGGAGGAGCCCTTGAACTGCGTGTATTTATCTTCGTTCAAGATGATCAGCATCTCAATCTCCGGCGCGGTGATGACATTGATAACATCGACCTTGTCCCGGTAGACCTTGCTGAGTTTGAAATTTTCTCTGCGGGAGTCCAAGATGCGGAAGACCGTAATTGGCCCGTCAAATCCTTTCCTCAGGTAACGGCTCTCAAAGGTCTCCCCACTGCGGCAGCGGAGAACCTTTTCGTCGATCATATGCTCCCGTTCAAAGATCAGCAGATGGTGGTCCAACAGGATGTCGATGATTGCCTGCTCCGCCGAGCCCTCCGCAATACAGGCGACATAGGTTCCAAGCTCAAACATTGCTTACCCCTCCCTTTTGAGGGCGGACTGGACGCCTTTTCTCAGCTTGGAATATGCCTCATATGCGGGAACGGTCCCCTCCAAAAAGCCGCTCTGGTAGACATCGCTTTTTTTGAGGTCGTTGCGTTGCAGGAGACCAGCCAAATTGTCGGCTGTGATGCTTCCCCGGTTCCGGGTGATGAAGATGCAGTCGTTTCTGTCAAATTCGTCGAGGATCTCCGGGTAATGCGTTGAAAAAATCAAAACGCCGCCATTTTTATTGAGAGCGGAATCCATGAAAAAGCGCAGCAGGGTCGCCGCGATCTCCTTATTGAAATGGTTTTCCAGTTCATCGACGATCAGATAGCCACCCCTCTGGAGAGTCTTGATCGCATAGGTGAAGGTCACGATCCCCTTGATCGTCCCGGAGGACAGATAGCGGTTCAGCTCCATCGGATCAGCGAGAAGGATCTCCTTTTTACCCTCGAACTTCAGGTGGATCGTCACCTTATGCCCCTCGTGGTCAAAGGTCAACTGTTCTACCGTCGGGTCCAGATATCTGATCACCTCCGTTGGGATCTCCTCGGACGTAGGAAGGATATTCACGTCTGTCATGGAGAGAAGACTCTTAGAGAAAATTTGCTGACCATTCTTTTTATTGTAGGCGATGATGATGCTGGTATCATCCGGCAGAAACATCTCCTTGTCTGTCCGAACAGCTATTGGCTCAAGTCCGGAGAAGTCTGTCAGCTTCTTCTTTGTGTTGGCGATGGAGAGAGGCTTTGCCCAGAGGGCTTCCTTCGTGATCGTATATTTTTGCTCGGAGCCCCTGCCGGTACTGCGGATATGGGTCTCCAGACGGCACAGCTCGTCCGTGTCGGAAAGAAAGTGGATCGTGAGAGCGGCGTCCTCCGCACTTCCCAGGATATCCTTTGTCTCACAGTGGTTGATGGGCGTGCTGCTCAGAAGTTCCAGAGCCAGCAGGATGACTTTCAAAACCGATGTCTTGCCCGACGCGTTGACGCCAATAAACGCATTGGCACAGTTTAAATAAAAGCGGGAACCGGGAAGAAGCGGGAAAAGCGACTGCCTGTCCTCTTCGCTCACCCTCTGCTGAGCAAAAAAAGGCAGCGACAGCTCTCCCTTGAACAGTGGAAAACCCACAGCGGAAATATGCAGCAGCTTCATTGCAGCCTCCTTAAAATAGCAACGTAAAATCCGTTTTTATTTTCTGCATATGGTTAATATACCACAGTCAATCAAAAATATCAACAGAAATATCGTTGTTATTTTTGATGCAAAAAAACAACCTGCGGTAGATTCATAATCAGTCACCGAAAGAGCCCCATGCCGGCAGTTATACTGCTCTGCCGGCATGGGGGCTTTTCATACGTCTCCTGACGTATCTTGTTTGTCCGTCTCCTTCTTTCCCATACCCATATAATCCATGAAGGACTCAAATTCCTTTTTCTTCATATCCCTCGTAGCGTCGGCGTAGATGTTGAGGGTAGTGCCGATATCGGCGTGACCAAGGACATCCTGGATAAACTTCACATTCACCCCCGCTTCACACAGCCTTGTTGTGAAGGTGTGGCGAAGGGAATGGCAGCTGAAGTGCGGGAGAAGGAGGGGATCATCTCCCCGTTTCGGGTCATCCAGGATCTGCTGGTTGCAATCCCGAATGATGCGGCGGAGGGCTTTGTTCAGGGTTCCCTGGTTATGGGTTTTCCCAAACCTGTTGACAAAAATAAAATCTGTGAAGCCGTCAATAGTGACCTGACACTTGACTCCGACCAGCTCCTGGAACTCCTTTTCCTCCAAAAATGCCTCCTTCACCTGGTCCGACATAGGGATCTCTCTGCATCCAGCCTTTGTTTTTGGAGTGTTGATGTTGAAGGAACAGCCACCGCTGGCGTGGTCATAATAGACGAGGGTATGATTGACGCTGATCATTTTACCCTCCAGATCAATATCCTGCCAACGAAGCCCTGTGACCTCGCCGACCCTCATACCTGTACCCAGCATAACGGCAAAGATGGGCTTCCAGTGATGATACGGACCGTTCTTGCTGAGGAATTTCATAAACAACTGCTCTTCCTCCATCGTCAGGGCCCTGCGCCTTTCCGTGTCGAAATTTCTGGCCTGCTTCAACTCTTTGAGGGCATGGTCTGAGGGGTTGCCCCTCAGATAGTTGTCCTCAACCGCTAAATCAAGGACCTGATGGAGAACTGTATGGACATTGTCAATGGTGGAGATTTTCAGCCCCCGCTCATCGGCAAGCTTATTATAGAATCTGCGAATATCTGACCGTTTGAGTTTTGTTATCCGCATTGTGCCAATGTCGGGGTAGACAAATTGATTATACATATACTGATAATTCACGAAGGTGTTATCCTTCAGCCCCTTTTTCAAATCTACCCACAGATCAAAAATATCATTGAGGCTTGTGTTATTGGCGTCGGTCCTGATTCCGTCGCTCTTATCCCGGAGGATCGCAGCTTCGCGCTCCCGGAGCTCTTCCAGTGTCTTGGCATATATAGAATGGCGCCTTCCATCGTGGGAACGCCAACGGTAGTCATATGTACCGTCTTTGCGCTGAGACTCTCCCTCTTTGAGGACCCTCCGGTTTCTGTCTTTACGTCTTTCCATGATACCGCTCCTTTTTTGGATACAAAGGCGGCGCGCGCCTATAAAAAGTTAGCGCGCGCCGCTGAGGTTAATTAAATGGAGTATGCCCTCAGAATGAAATCATCAAAGGGTTTCCTCTTGATAAGACGTTTTCGGCCGATCCATAGGACGAATTTGCAGTCCTCGTCCTCTGTCAGCTCCCGCAGCTTATTCTGGCCGATGCCGGAATATATGGCGGCTTCTTCAATGGTCAGATTTGACTTTTCCCACAAAGGGATCTCATTTGCTCTCATGGTAATACCTCCTGTCAATTAAATAATCGTCCGAGTCCTCTGGATTCTTCAATTTGATGCCCGCATAGGCTCGAACCCTTGTTTTTTCACCAGCGACATCAATGGTCCTGGTGACCTTTCTACACCCAAATTCCCGCATGAGGAGGAGGGATCATATGTTGTCGGGCAAAACGGTGTAGTCCTCCTCCCGGCAGAACAGCCTATACTTATCGACAATATCCCTGCTCAGCGTAACCATGTTAGGGGCCTTTTCCAGGTAAAGTTCCGCAAAGAGCGCGAAGCTGTTATAGCACCCGGTGAACTCCTGCTTTGCATCCCGCATGGCCTCCGTCTCATGAAAGACAAATCCCATTCGGTACAGTGTCTGGAGCCCTGAAATGGCAGCCTGAACAATCGCTCCGCAGTCCTCCAACAGCGCGTCCTCCAGATTTTCCTTCCACTCAGCCCGAGGCTTGACGTTTTTAAAGGGGAAGATGATGAGCCTCGCCAGGACAGAATCGACCTCGGTCGTGACCGGAATGGCAGGGAAATCGTTACAGGCGAAAACCAGCATTGCCTCTGGAGAGAATTGGAAATGGTCCTTCCCTTTGTAGCAGGCGGTGACCGTATCGTTCCCTGTGATTGACTTGAAGATGTCCAGCCTTTTGTTGGAGGCCCCGCTAACTTCACCGGAGAGGTTGAGCCGCTTTCCCAGAAGCTGGGTGACAGCAAACTCGGAGCTCATCTGGGAGAAGGAGAGCGATGAGCAGTACTCCTCCCCAACCAGACGCTTCAGAAGATTCAGGACGATACTCTTTCCGGTGTGGGACGGCCCGAAAAGGAAGAAGCACAGCTTCAAGTCCCTGATGTCGCTCAGACAGAGCCCTATGAATTTGTTGAATTCCTTTCTTGTCTCCTCGTCATCCCCGAAGACATCATCCAGGAAAGCGGAGTAGGCGCCTGTAGAAGCAAATGGTAGTTCGCGGTATCTGATCGGCAGACAGCTTCGGAAAAAGAGATTTTTTCTCCGGTTAATGACCGTCTTTGTCCGCCAGTCCACTGCGCAGTCCGCGAAGTTGAGGAAGAAACGGCGTGCTTCATCGTCCTCTCCCATCGAGATCGCACGGACCAGAAGCCATTCATAGATTTCGGCGAGAGCACTTTTGTTAACACTATTTGCAAATTCCTCTGGAATCAGTCTACGCAGCTCCCGATTCGCCTCCGATTCTGGAATCAACTTCCAGAACCCGTTTGCCTCCTCGTAACGATAAAGCTGGTCTCGGAAGGTCGCAAAATCAAACATCGCCTCCAGGACGTTGGCTACATCAAGGGGAGAGTTCTTCCGTACAAGAAGAGTCTCCTGCGTCTGCTTTTGGGTGGACGGGTGTCCCTCGGTCTGCTGCCCATTACTGGCCGTCTCAGGCACCGAAACCGGTGGAGGCGTCTTTTGATCGTTCCCCGTTGGTGAGGGGTCGGAGATTTCGGCGGAGCGCCCGGTCTCTCCGTCCCCGTCGAGAGTATGGGACTTTGTGTGCTTTTTGTCTTTTGAGACGGGAGGAGTATAGAAAGAATCCTCGGTCCCGTCAGAATATTTGGCATAGGCTGTTCGCTGGACGGGCTCTGGCTTTTTTCCGGGTTCCTCATCCTTCTTCCTGGCCCTCCCCGGAAGCTCATCGGCTTCTTTGCTTGGATTTTCCACAGAACGAAGGTCACGCATAGCGGCCTCCTGAGTACTCTTCCAAGGGCAGGACATCGGCCCAGTCCGAGTCCTGGTACGCGCTCTGCTCAACACGGAAGATCTCTTCCCTCAGATAGTGATCCCATAGGGAAGCAACGTTGATCGCCTCCCTGCGGAGCCGAGCGCTCTCCGACGCGCCAACGATATCGAACCGAGCACCGAAATTTTGGAACTGCGAACGATCGGCGTATAGCAGCAGGCCGCCCTCATCGTCGAAGAAATAGATGAAGAGTTGCTCGCATTCGTCCTCATAGTCCTGAATCTCAAAGACGATCTCGTCCTGGGCCTTGTTACCGGCATCGTAGTAGAGCAGCGAGAGCCGTTCGACCATGGGGCTCATGGTGGAACACAGATGAAGACATGATTCGTTCCTCATTTTCAGGCCAATAACGCCGCCTGCGAATCTGACGGCCTCCCGTCTTCTGGCAAAGCCACATACATTTTTTTCCAGTGTGAGAAAGTAGGTCCGCTTTTTGGGGTACTCCTTGCCACCGACCCGAATGTTGCAAGACATGATGATTGTGCGTAACAGGTGATACGGGGGCGCGCCGATCCTTTTAAAAACGACCTTAAGTATAGATTTACATAAAATGTAAATTATACGCAGCCATAATTTAAAGAATCTCTCAAAGCCCGTGACGCCCGTTACAGCCTCCTTCTTTAATTTTTTTGAGCTCACCCATAGATTATCATATTTTTTTGGCGGCAAAAAGGAGGAATATTCGGCGCTTTTTATGGGCGCCGATATTCCTCCCCCCAGAGATATTTTAGGCTGGAGCCTACTGTTCTTGGCTGTGGTTCTCCTGTTCCTCCAATTCTCGTTGTTGTTTTTCCCTCTCAGAATCTGCTTTTTTTCGTGCTATAATCGTTTCCTGGACAGCCTCCTCAATGCTTTTTGGGTGAAACTCATACTTCGAAAAGAACTTTCTAATTTTGCCCAATTCCCGTTCGGCTTTCTTAAGTTCGATCTCATCCTCTTTATTTTCGAACTTAATTTGGTCTTCCCAACTCATATTATTTAATTCACTAATATACTGCCTGCAGCGGTACACCAAGGGGTGCAAAAGCCTATGTTCAATGTTCTCAAAATCCTCATCGTCGAGCTCCCACCTGTCAATCGGGATAATACTACATATTGCCTCGAGCAACCGGAGTCTATCATCGTAATCAAATTTTTCCCATTGGTCCCGCAATGCCAACTCAAATTTTTCGCGATCTGGTATAATCTCAAGAATCAAATCGAGAAATTTGATCTCATCATCAGAAAGATCGCCCCAAAATAATACTTTAGTTGTACTTTCCTCCTCCTCAAAGTTAATTTCGCCTGTTCCTTCATGCAGGGGACGATAAAGGGCTTCGTAATATTCCATACTGGGACCTTTCTCTCTATATGTTGTATATGGATAGATCTTCTGGAGTACCACGTCAAGCCGTAAAACAAGTTTTTTGCGAAAATCCCTGTTCCAGTTATGCTCTCTTTCTTTGTCTGCAGCAAAGGTAACAGCGGCATTTTTATATTCCTGAGTCGTTCTTATCCAATCGTTTAGCTTCATATGATAATCACCTTTCTTCGTTGGTTTGATGATAGATTATCATATATTTTGCAAGAAAACAAGAATCAGCTGCGGCGTTTCCATTTCTTCACAACGATGAGTTTACTGATCCCGGAAAATCATCTTCGCCATCCGTATCCCGTCGCGGACGCCCTCGATGTAGATGACTTGGCGCTCCTTCATCACCTTGTCCAGGAAGATCGCCAGATCTGCTTTTTCGTCGGGTGTTAGCTCGTGGCCCAGAAGGGCAGTCAGATCCTCCGTCATGTATTCCTCCGAGGAGAGGATGCCGGTTTGAGACAGGTAATCCTGCCGGCTTTCGGCAAGCCAGTCCAGGAAGTCCAGGTTTTCTTCATCAGGTTCCATCGCAATATCCATCAGCTCGCCTCGGCAAGGTCCGGGATCATGTCGGCGGAGCTTACAAGCTCCATGAACTGGCGGGCATACTCCCTGGCGTTTGCAGCGTCAGTGGCACTGAGAACGCTTGTGGCCTCAAAGTTAAAAAGTGCGTAGGGCTTGCCGGCCTTGCTGGTGGCCCTCTCCAGAGTGATTTTCGTGACCACGGAGCTGATGGGCGTCAGGGTGCTTAGAAGCCGGGTGGAGTATTTGAGAAACCTGCCCTTGCTTGTCACGGGAACACGGACGAGCACCGGGATGATGCTGTTGGGCCTGAGCAGGAAGATCAGCACAGATTCCTTGCACGCTTTGGCGGCGCTCTCCCCGTCCTTGGAGCCAAAATCATTGTATGGGCAGTGGGCGCAGGATTTGCCGTCGTGGGAGATGATGCTGTTCTGACTGAGGCACACCGGCGGCGTGCCCTCCACCGGGTCAGGGGTGTCCCAATAGGCACGGGGCGTGGTGTAGTCCAGGATGATCCCGGAGAGCTCCTTCTCCGCCTCGTCTCCGGCCAGACCGGGAACGCTGAACACCGTGGAGCCGCCGGAGGGGGACTTCACGATGTCAAACAGGTCAAAGGATAGGGGCTGATTCTTTAGATTTGCCCGGATCACATCCAGGGCATTGTTGTTCAGGGCCAGATAGCCGGATTCGGAAGGGGTCGGAGCTGTGTTTGCAATCTCAACGGGATTCTGCAATCCCCGCGCCTTGTCCTCCAAACGGTCCTTGAGCTTTGTTGTATCCATATTTACCTCCAGAATTATACCGCCGCTCTCACAGAGAAACGGCGGTAGGATATTTTATTTATGTACTTTTGGTAGATTGTCGGGTGCTCCGCTTTCAGAGTCTTGCTGTCCAGACGGTCCTGCACGATGCTTTTCCAGGTGACGATCCTGCCGTTGGCTGTGCCGACCTCGTTGTCTCCCAACATTTCCTTCAAGCGGTTCTCCGCCTCCTGCTTGCGCTCGGTGACAGCTTCAAGCTGCTCACAGGCTTCGTCATACTGCGTGAGAAGCGCGTCAGCCGTATCCGGCAGCTCGATCTTTGACCGAGGCATACTGTTGGGAAATCTCTCAGCCAGGAATCGTGCCGAGGCATCAGAACCGTCCAGAGGCGGGGGCGTCATATTCTGAACGTGCTCCCAGAAATCATCCTCCAGATTGATGAGCATGGAGATCAATTCCTCGTCACGCTCGACAAACCTCCACTTGAACGTGTTCCCGCCGATGAGAACGGCGATATAGGTGCCTCTGTACCCCGTGACGGCCATGTAGTGCTGGATCTGCAAGAGGTATTCGTCGGGAATGGCGTCGTCCCACTCCCCGGCCTTGTACGCCGAGGCCGTCTTTGCCTCAAAGATACAGGGGCCGTAGTCTGGGTGTTCGCATACGCCGTCCAGATTTGCCAGCATGAAGGGGTGCTCTACGCTTTGCAAAATCTGTCCCAGTTGCTTTACCTCCATGCCGGTGCGCTTGGTAAATTCGGCTCGGACAATGGATTCAAGAATCGTGCCCCAATAGGCAGCCTCGCCAGCCTCCTGACCTTGAATCTGGTTTGTTTTCTCCATCCACAGCTCCACCGGGGACTTGTAGCGGCTGATCCCGCAGACTACGGAGGCGTCCGAGCCGCCGATGCCGAGCTTGCGGTACTCAAGCCAATCCTCATAGGGGAGATTGTTTGTAGATGTCAAAATCTTGAATGACATATTGCCTCCTTACGCCGCTGCCAGGACCATCTTATACGCCCTGTCGATCATAGGGTTGCCCTCAACGGTGCGCAGGAAAAGGTTCTCGCTGTAGTTTTTCGTTCTGCGGATGGGCTCCGCGTGAGTGGCAAAATCACTCACGGCATTGACGAAACGGTACCCGTTATTCTCCACATGGGCAAGGTCCGGCGCGTCCCAGTACCTGTGCTTCAGGTCCCCCAAGAGCCGGATGTTGTTCTTTCGCTGGACATCGGAGAGCTCCTTCGTGACGGGGAAGAATTCACGCATGAGCTCCAGGGCCTTGCGGTCTGAGAGCCTGATCCGAGACAGCTCCTCAATGCCGCGCCGCAGCTCCTTCATATAGGTGTCCGCCAGCTCCAGCGTCTCCCTGGCCTCACGCACCCGGTACAGGACGTTCTCCGTGTGCTTCGCCGCCCATGTGCGCCGCGCGGTTCCGAGAGCCAGGTTGAGGGTGTTCTGACACACCACCCGGATGGGCGTCATGGCCACCTTGATCCCGGAGCTGCCGTCGTGGGAGTTCATAACCACCAGATACGGCGCGATCTCGTCCCCGGCGATGAAATACCTCTGGGGCATCCGAGCTAGCATCCAGACCTTTCTGCCGCCCTGCAACGCCCCGGCAGTCTCATACGTCACGCCCTCGCCCAACAGGTCGTCGGTAAAACGGAAAGCGTCTGTATTCTGCACCACCCTGTACCTGTCCGACACGATCCCCAGAACCGCGCCGTCTCTGTCCCGGAGATTGACCTTGAAGCCGGGGATGAGGTCGCCATCCTGGGTGAGTACATCCTTCTGGATAACGCTCCAGGCAAGCCCAGCCAGCGTGAGGGCGTCGATGGAGGTGGGCGCACTCTCCACCATCGTCCCCAGCCCATGCCAGGGCTTTTCCCGGACATAGAACATGGATTCAACGTCTGCGGGCATGACCTTTCCCTCCCTCCAGCTTCTGCGCAAGCCACATGAGGAACTTTTTCGTCCCCCTGCCGGTGATCCGCAAGATGATTTTCATAGACATTACCTCCTCGTATAATAAGATTTGACAGGAATTTTGTAAGTGTTATCTGTCATTCACTCCGGAAAAACCAGCAGGCAAA
>CANQBA010000051.1 GCA_947589545.1 uncultured Oscillospiraceae bacterium
GAACCCGACGAACGTCATGGGCTGCACCAAACGCCTTGCGGAGATTTACGTGCAGTCGCTGGGGCTGGCTGTGGCGGCCGGGAAGGTGCAGGGCAGGACGCGCTTCATCACGACGCGCTTCGGGAACGTGCTCGGCTCGAACGGCAGCGTGATACCGCGGTTCAAGGAGCAGATCGAGCACGGCGGTCCGGTGACGGTAACGCATCCCGAGATTACGCGATTCTTCATGACCATTCCCGAGGCGTGTCGGCTGGTCATGGAGGCCGCGACCATCTCGGCGGGCAACGAGATCTGCGTCTTCGACATGGGCGAGCCGGTGAAGATCGCCCACCTGGCGGAGATGATGATACGGCTGTGCAACCTCGAAGCGGGCAAGGACATCAAGATAGAATACACGGGCCTGCGTCCGGGCGAGAAGCTCTACGAGGAGGTGCTGGCGAACGAGGAGAACACCCTTCCGACCTCGCACGACCGCATCCGCATCGCCAAGGTACGGGAATACGCATACGACAACGCCAAGGCCGTCGTCAACGAACTCGAATTCCTCTCCCGCGCCGTCAACATCCCCGACATGGTGCGTCTGATGAAACACACCGTTCCCGAATACGCTCCCGAGAATCCGAGGTTCAGGGAGTTGGATGAAAAACAGGCAGGGAAATATTAATTTAATATGGACATTTTGGGATACACGATTCTCGTACTGATTCTCATCTCCGGTCTGCCGTTGCTCCTGTTCGCATTAAGACACGGGAATAACAACGCAGACAAGACCCCGGACGAAAGCGAATGGTATGATGAGAACGGGAATCATATTTACTACGACAGAAAACTTATCCGTTACCTTGCGCAAAAGACCAACCACGACCATTCCGACAGTGTCGAATAAATACGACGCATTTTTCGACAACCTTTTGCTCCGCTTCGGCGACCGCACGCATGTCGGGCACTCAAAGTGATTCTGTAAGTGCAGGAAGGTGCTGGATAAGGAATAAAGATTGGGCGTTATTTTTATGGTGATGACTCAAATCAAGGCAGGAGTTGTACTGATGATGTCGAATAGCAAAATAGAATGTTGACCTTCCAATAACAGAAACACAATAAATGATGACTGCAATATAATAAATGGAAAGCAGAACCAGAAACGCATCCCGGAATATTTTTTCCGGCCTGATATACAATGCCGTGTCGGTGCTGTGTCCGTTTCTGACGCGGACAATATTGATATATGTCCTTGGTGTCGAGTATGTCGGTCTCGGCAGTCTGTTCACGGCTCTGTTGGGCGTATTGAGCATGACGGAAGCCGGAATCGGGAGCGCTCTGGTTTATCAGATGTACAAACCGGTTGCGGAAGGCGACATAAAAAAGGTAAACTCCTTATACAACTTCTACAGGAAATGCTACAAGGTGATAGGGATTGTAGTATTGGTATTCGGAATATTGCTGATGCCGTTTCTGCCGCTGTTTGTAAAGAGCGGCTTGCCGACAGACGTCAATCTGTATGTACTATACGGCATATTTCTGTTCAATACGGTATCGAGCTATTTTCTGTTTGCATACAAGAATTCATTATTGGTCGCCAACCAACGGAACGATATCAACAATAATCTGCTTACGGTGACCAATATTGGGAGATACACACTGGAAATCCTTTTACTGCTCTGTTTCAAGAATTATTACTTATATGCCATGGTCTGTCCGGTGATGACAGTTGTCGTCAACTTGGTAAGATCCCATTATGTAGACAAACTATATCCTCAGTATCTTTGTGAGGGGACAATGGAAAAAGAAGACATAACAAATCTGAAGACGCAAGTGGGGGGACTTCTTTTCCATAAAATCGGTGACGTCGTGCTGACGAATGTGGACCCGATCGTGATTTCGGCATTTTTGGGGCTGACCGTATTGGGGAAATACAACAACTATTACTACATCATTACGGCGCTATTCGGGATTCTCGGCGTACTGACGTCATCCATCGTCCCGTCGGTAGGGAATACTGTCTTCACGAAGGACAGGCATCATCTGCTATTGGACTATCAGAAATTCACTTTCATCTTCGTCGCCGCGAGCGGCTGGGTCAGCATATGTTATTTATGCCTTGTACAGCCGTTCACCGAACTGTGGATCGGCAGGGAGAATCAATTTGACGGATTGATGGTGATATTGCTGTTTGCCTATTTATATACATCGAAAATCAATGACATGACCTGGGTATACAGGCAGGCCTCCGGGCTATGGTGGGAGGGCAAAAGCATTCCGCTGATTTCGGCGGCCGTCAATCTGGTCTTGACCCTGATACTAGTACGGTACATCGGTCTTCCGGGAGTTGTGATAGGTACGCTGATCAGCCGCGTTTTAGTCATGCTGCCCATAGGTTCCCATTCGCTTTTCCGCCATCTTTTTCGTGATATGAAAGGCTGGCGGAGCTATATGGCATATCAGGTATATTACGGGTTTGCCACCTGCGTAACCGCAGGCATCGTTTATTTCGTTTGTACCCGAATTGCAGCCGGTACATGGGAGACGCTTTTCTTCCGCGGGATCGTCTGCATGCTGCTTCCGCTTCCGATCTATTGTCTGCTGAACATATGGCACCGACCGTTCAAAATGTCATTTGAATTCGGGAAAGAGATATTAAAGAAGACCGTTCGCAATTGTAAAATAGGGTGAAACCCCATAAGGAGTCATAATGATGATGAATATCAAGGAAAGCATCAAGCAGCGCATCGTCAAGGATCTGGTAAACAGAGAAAGGGCAAGAGAAGAAAGTATTGTCATGTCGCAGATTCCCGACTCGGTGAGGTCGCCGCTGACCGAGGCGGAGAGGCAGGCTGTTGATATAATGTGGGGCAAAATCACGACGGGGGGGGTAATTCTTTATCCTATAAAGAATTGGAGGTATATAAATTTTTTAATGGCTTCGATCCGCGCTATTTGGGGCACAATTTATATTTACCCCTTGTTGCCAGAAGGCTGAACGATTATCATTACACAAAGTTTTTTGAGGACAAAGGGTTATTTGGTCGATTTTCGTCGGAAATAACGACACCTATTTGCCTTGTCCGTTGCATCAATGGAGAATATTACAATAATGACCTTAAGCAAATCAGCAGGGATGAGGCAAAAGAGGTCTGTCAAGGTTATGATGGAGACATTATTGTCAAGCCTTCCCGAAACAGCTCTGGAGGACAAAGAGTAATGAAGTTCACTCCGGAACAAAGCGGGCAGCCCGGTTGGTTTGCGCGGATCGCTGAAACCTATGGACGAGATTGGGTTGTGCAGGAATGTATCAGGCAGCAAGAATCACTTGCAACGTTCAACCCGGACAGTGTCAACACTTTCCGGATTACAACCCTTTATCTGAACGGAAAGGCAAGCATATGCTCATCCGTTCTACGTTTCGGATGTTCCGGTTCCGTCACTGATAATATTGGATCTGGAGGGAATTTTATAGGAGTACACGAGGATGGATCGTTGTGCAAGTATGCTTTTAGCAATAAATTGGGACGTTTTTATGAAGTTGATGGCATAAAATTTAGCGAAATCTCTCTACCTTATGTTTCAAGGGTCTATGAGTATGTTCTTCATGCTCATGTTCAGAGTTTTTCGCTATGCAAATTCATCGGGTGGGATGTGTGTATTGACTATGCGGGATCCCCGGTTGTCATTGAGATTAATTCCAGTCAGCCAGGCATTTTTTATGAGCAGATATGCTCTGGTCCTATCTTCGGGGAACGGACGGAAGAAGTCATAGACTACGTGAGCGGAAAAGAATTCAAGTATGGAATAGGGCTGCTGAATATCTGATGGAAAAAGTGAAATTATCCAATGGCGTGGAGATGCCGTGTATGGTCATGTCAACCAATTACATGGACTACCGATTGATGAAAGAGGTGGTCGCGGCAGGTTTGAAATGCGGATTCAGAGCCTTTGACACGGCCCGCGACTACGGTAACGAAGACATCGTCGGTCGGGTGCTTTCCGAATGCATGAGGGAACTCCACATTCCTCGGGAAGAAATTTTTATAACGACCAAAATAGGAAACTCCCAACAAATCTTGGGGAATATTGACCGACAGATAGAGATCTCCCTTAAAAACCTGCGGACAGAGTATGTCGATCTATGGCTTATGCATTGGCCGTATCCGGATTATTATATCGAAACATACCATAAGATGGAGAAAGTCTACCATTCGGGAAAAGCTCATGCCATAGGGATGGCCAATTACCGATTGCGGCACTTTGAGCGGTTGTTCGACGCGGGAATTGAAATAATGCCGCATGGTGTACAGTATGAATGCCATCCGATGCGTACAGCCGATGAGATATTGTCATTCTGTAAAAACAATAATATTGCCGTGCAGGCCTACTCCCCGATATGCCGTATGATTCCGGAAATCAGGAATGCAGATTGCCTTAAAAGTCTATCAGACAAATATCATAAGACAATCGCCCAAGTTATTCTGAGATGGCATTTTCAGCGGGGAACGGTTCCTGTATTCAAAAGCACTAAACCGGAAAGACTTCGGGAAAACATCGGCATTTTCGATTTTAATTTGACAGATGATGAAATTCGTGAAGTTTCATCCTTAAATCAAGATTATAAATACCATCTGGAATCCGCCAGCTGTCCTGGATATTGAGATGAAAAAGAGATATTACGCCGTTTTGATTTTTCTGTTGCTCAACATAGCCGTCCAGCTGTTGTGCATGACAGTTTTCTGTTCATATACACCCGGTGTCATTTTGATAATATTGGAAGTTGTGTCGCTGGCCGTACTGTTTGGGTGCAATCGGACTGTGCGTACCAGCAATTGGTTCAAAGGGCTTCATGCGGATCCGGAGCATGAGAGATATCCGGACAACATATGGTATCGGAAACATGATGAGCGGAATTTCGACCTGATCAATTTGGGAAGCAACTCCGCAAAATATGCCTTTGACTATACGGAAGAGCCCGTCCGTGCCATGAATTGGAGTTCCGGCAGTCAGACCTTGATAGATGACTATAAGCTAATGCGGAATTTTCACAGCATCTTAAAGGAGCGGGGTACGGTGATCATCACAATCATGCCTTTCACCGGCATCAATAAACAAACGGGATTGACGGATGCGTTCAAGTTTTGGAAGGTTTTGGATTATACACAGACCGATCCACAATACCGCATAAAATGCGGACTGCTCGAGCGTTTTCCGATACTCTTTGGCATGGCTGCCGTGAAAACGATTGTCAAGGTAGTCATAGGCCGAGACGGACGGGCAGCGGATGAAGCTGATACGGACAGGAATCCGATGTCGGAAGATATGCTGAAGGCACATGCAGCGCGGATGATAGCCGCATGGAAGCATGAGTTTTCCATAGACAGTTTGGAAGGACCACTTACGGACCAAAACCATGAAGGACGGGAAATCCGGATTGCCGTGATGCGGAGTTTGCTTGATTTTATAGAAGAACGCGGGTACAGACCGGTCTTTGTGATTCCTCCTGTAAGCAGTTATCTAAAGGAATATTTTACTGATGCCTTTCAGGAAATCTATATTTATAGTTACCTGAAACAGATTGAACGCAGTGTCCCGATACTTGATTACATGAAAGGCGATGAGTATGATGACAAGGGCCTGTATTTTAACAGTTATTATCTGAACAGGCGCGGTGCCAGAATATTCACTCATAGGGTCATGGCGGATCTGGCTGGAATGGGATTACTATAGGGGCACAAGAGATGATTGACCAATTTGACAAAATCACCTGCAACGGCTGCAAGGCCTGCAAAGATATATGTCCTACGTCGGCAATCCATTATGAAACTGACAACGAAGGTTTTTGGTATCCGGAAGTGGACTATGATAGATGCGTGTCCTGCGGCTTCTGTGTAAAGCGCTGCCCCAACAAGACACTGGTGAAAAGACATGAAAGACAGCCGGAGATCAAAGCCGCGTGGTCTAAAGATGATAAGGTAAGGCTGGCAAGCACTTCCGGCGGTATGTTCTATGAATTGGCAAGGGTAATTCTTCTCAATGGCGGATACGTGGCGGGGTGTGTATATGACAGGGATCTCAAAGGAGCCCACCATACGGTTATCCATTCCATGGATGAACTGCCTCCATTGATGGTGTCGAAATATGTGGAAAGCGATACGGAAGGAGTTTATCCCACCGTGCGCTCACTGTTGGAGCAAGGCAAGGGGATATTGTTCGTCGGGTCGCCCTGTCAATGCGCAGGACTGTATTCATATCTGAACCGGGATTATGAAAAGCTCATTGTCGTCGATTTTCTATGTCGGGGAGCAAATTCGCCCAAAGCACACAGAAAATATATTGAATACCTTGAAACAAAATATGGGGCTGAAATTACCTCTCTCCGGTCGAAGGATAAAAGGAACGGATGGGAGCGGTTCGGACAGTCCGCAGTCTTTGCCAACGGGAGGGAATATTTTGCAGATCACAGGGAAGATCTTCGTGTGGTCGCATACCATCATGGCAACCTCATGGCGCGACCGTCATGTCTTGCGTGTAAATTCAAAACGATCCCTCGACTTTCGGATTTGACGCTCGGGGACTTCTGGGGCATTGACGCATCGGAGGTCAATGACATTGACAAAGGCATTTCGCTGGTGTTCATCAACTCGAAGAAAGGTCAAAATTTGTGGAATGCCCTATCAGACAGGGTATCTTTTATCGATAAGACGTTGGAAGATGCAAAACGCGGAAATGCAGCCATATACCGCAGCGCAAGTTGCAGTAAAAACAGGGAAACTTTCTTAAAAGAACTGGATAGCTGTCCTTTCGACGAACTCGTAAAAAAATACAGGGAATATCCGAAACACGGCATCAAATACTATTTGAGTGCTATAAAGAGAAAGATAAAAGGACGTGTGAGAGGGCGATCATGACAGGCGGAGTGAAAAAGATACTTTACGGGATTATCAAATGCGGTATCCCGTTTATCAAATACAATTATTTCGCGACAGGCATAATGAGACGGAAAGGGTGCTATCTGTATCCCTTCCGCGGAAGCATCGTCCGCATTGCATCCGGGGCAAGGCTGATACTGAACGGCGATCTGAAGTTCAATGCCGGAAAATACAGGGGTTCCAAGGCGGAATCTTATTTGATCATAGACGAAAGGGCGACTTTGTCCGTAGAAGGTGCGACAAGAATCAATTATGGCTCTACCGTACATATATGCAAAAATGCGACCGTCCATATCGGCTCGATGACGACAAATGTGGGTCTGAATATTCAGTGCCGTAAAAGCATCAGCATTGGCGATGACTGCATGTTCGGTAGAAACGCGACTATTTTTGACAGTTCTTTCCATCCGACCGGCATTACGGAAGAATCCATGTCCATTAATTCAGAAGCCGTAAATATCGGCAACCACGTATGGACCGGTGCTCACGCTTTTATTATGCTGGGGACAGAAATAGGAAACGGAAGCATAATCGGCTCGGGGGCCTATGTACGCGGCAAATTCGGACCGGCTGTAACAATACTTGCAAAGAATGATGTTCCGTCATTGACAGATACCATGTGGGCGAGATCTACTTCTCCAAAAGAGATTTGCGCGGCCGTCAGTTTTTATGCCAATCATCAGGAGGAAACATTGGACGAGGGAGCTGTACGGGAAAATTATGATCGTGTTTATAAATTGCTGACTAAGGTTTTTCCGGACATAGACTTAAAAAAAGAAAAGAATCTGGTGAAAAACCATGTTCTGGATTCGCTTTCGATTATGACAGTCATATCAGTCTTGTCCGAAGAATACAGTCTTGAAATACCGTACAATGAGATTTCTGCCAGAAATTTCGACAGCATTGAAGCAATGGCTGCACTTGTCGGGAGGCTACGGTCTGTTGTTTCCGCCGAAAACACCGGCAAGAAGGCAAAAGAAATTTATGATTATCACACCGATCATAAGGATACGCTGATTGAATATGTCAAGGAATACGCGGAACATATCCCCCAAAAGACGGCCGTCATTTCAGACGGCAAGGCGTATTCTTATGAAGAACTATACAGTTATGTAAGAAAATATAGTGCGTTTCTTCAAGAAAACGGATTGCACGAAGGCGACATGGTGGTCGTAAAAGCGAGCCAGTCCATATCATACATTATCATTTATCTTGCCGTACATTACAGTTGCGGAGTAATAATAACCGTTGAGAAAACTGCAACAAATGAAAAGATATTGGAAACAGCCGGGCAGATATCCGCGAAAATGGTAATCTGCGATGACGAAAGCGGAATTGCATCACGGTATATTTTTGTCGATTCGACTAAAGTATTCGAACATCTTACGCAAATGGATCCGGCACCGGAATCATTTCCGAGTGGCAGCGATTCTGCAGACATTTTATTTACAACAGGTACAACCGGAAAATCAAAGGGTGTCGAACTCTCCCACGCCGCAATCATAGCGGGAGCCGAAAACATCGCTTTTGGCTGCCAGATGAAGCAGAGCACCGTATTGGTTGTGCCGAATCCATTGAGCCACAGCAATGCGATAAAGAATATGGCAGCCTGCTTCGTATCCGGCTGCACATTCTATGTCCTCGATGGCATTGCGGATTTAAGTGCGTATTTCCATGCCTTGGATTATCCGGAAGGCAAGGTAGCCACCGTACTGCCGCCGGCTGCCATCCGCACGATTTTTCTATTGGCAAAGAACAAACTTGCAGAATATGCCGACCGGTTGGACTATCTTATGACCGCTACTGCGCCGCTTCCGGAACCTGACAGGGAGACTCTCCGGCAATTGCTGCCGAAGACAAGGCTATATAATCACTACGGATGTTCCGAATCCTCATCGATATGTATCTATGATTTCAATGAATATGCGGAACTGAAGAACTGCGCAGGAAAAGCCATGCCCCATTCCCAAGTGTTCTTTGTAGACGACGAAAGGCATGAAATAAAATCCTCGCCCAATAATATCGGACTGCTGGCGGTACGGGGAGATGCCACAATGAAAGGATATTTCAACGCACCTGAACTTACGAATGAAATCCTTGTTGGAAACGCAATATATACGAGGGATCTGGGGTACACAGATGAAAATGGTTTTGTCTTTATCCTTGGTCGGGACGATGACGTCATCAATGTCGGCGGCTTGAAGGTCTCTCCTTTGGAGGTGGAAGAGGTCGCGCTTTCATATGATGGAGTGAAAGACTGCATTTGTGTCGCCGTAAACGATAAAATCACCGGCGAAGCACTGAAGCTACTGGTTGTTGCGGATGCACGGTTCGAGATACCGACATTAAAGGTATTCCTTGCCTCAAAACTTGAACCATATAAAGTGCCCCGGCAGTATGAAATAGTATCAAAAATAGAGAGAACATCCAACGGAAAGCTCAATCGGAAATATTACAGATAACAGCGAACCCCATTCGGATGATTATGGAGCTAAGTCATATTGCAAAAACGTCTTCCTATTATGAATGCGAACTATGGTAAACGCCTTGATGTCAATGATATAATGGGGGGGGGTATTCGAGCCTTCCAGTCAAGAGTCGTAGACAGGCTCAGGTTGCCGCTTACGGTTATGGTGGTTTTCATACACAGTTTTTTCAGTTACCCTGTCGGTGATGCAAGTTACATCGGGCTTATGATTTATGAAGGTGTCAGGATATTTTTCAGTCATGTGGTTTCTCACATAGCTGTGCCCGTATTTTTCTTGGTGTCAGGGTATTATTTCTTTTATGGCAGCAGGGGATCCATGATGAAGGACTATGGGGCGAAATGGTCAAGAAGGGTCAGCTCTCTTCTGGTTCCTTACCTGCTGTGGAATCTGGCATACATTATTTTCGTGGTCGTTATCCATGCATCCCGTATATTTGTATCAGGCACCGGTGACATGACGTCATTGTACAGTTGGTTCACGGAGTGGATTCATGGGGCCGACTTCCTTAGCCTCTTATGGGACAGTGGCCGGTGGGATTCCCGCTTCGACTGGCTTGGCGGCAGGATTGCAATGTCGGGACCTGTCTTGTATCCTCTATGGTACATGAGGGATTTGCTGGTAATGACAGCTTTGGCTCCGTTGATATACTGGTTGGTAAACAGAATAGGACGTTATTTTATCGTCGCCCTTTTCTTGTTATACATTTCAGGTCTGTCATTCTTCAGCGTTCCTGCCCTTTCAACGTTGTTTTTCTTTTCTCTCGGAGCAACTCTTGCCATCAACGACGAGACAATAATAGGCAGGTTCATGCTGTACAGACGGTGGGCATACGTGTTGGCTGTCTTGCTGGCAGGAATAGAGGTATACTTTGACAGTGGAAATACCTTTATCGGAAGTTTGTTCTATCCGTTCTTTATCTGTTCCGGAGTCGTTTCGGCTGTTTGTATGACCACACAATTTGAGGAAAGACGCATGAAAGAGAGGTGTTTGCCTGAAAGGATGAAGAATATTGCAGGGCTTTCCTTTTTCATATTCTTATTTCACCCGTTTATTCTGGGATTATGTCACAAGGCTATCTTGGCAGTTTCTCCCGATGGCGGTTTGCTGACGGCGACCATAGGTTATCTGACGACGCCTTTGTTGTGTGTGGTCATGTGCACGGCGGTTTACGCACTGTTGATGAAGTTGGCTCCGTCTGTGCTTGGCATACTTGTCGGGGAAAGATTATAATGACAATAAAATTACGATAACAATTGATATGCGAATAGGGATAGTAACATTTTGGACGTCTGATGATAACTATGGACAGTTATTGCAATGCTATGCGTTGCAACGATATTTACGTTTGCAAGGGCATGATGCTTTTCTGATTAGATATACTCCACAATCTTTTTTTTTAGTAAGGGGTGCGAAAGTTTATTTAAAAATTTTATTACGATGGTTTGTGTATTATGGAATATTTTACTTTGTTAATCGTCAAAGATTTAAAGCTTATCGGGTTACTTGTAACGAAAGAAAATTATCCTTGCAAAACAAAAAAATAAATAAAGCGCGTAATTTTGATCAATTTAGGAACGATTATATTGTATCAACTTCTAATATTTTCACTTCCATTCAAGATCTTCGCAAAAATCCGCCACATGCAGATGTTTATATTTGTGGCAGCGATCAAATTTGGGGGCTTCCTTTGAAAAAAAAAGACATTGCCGGGTATTTTCTTGATTTCGGAGAAAAGAATATATCGCGAATTTCATATGCCACCAGTTTTGGTCGTGAATTAAGTCTTGATGAGTTACAAATATTAAAAAAATACATTCGGCATTTTACAAGTGTAAGTGTACGGGACTATTCAGCCCAATCTATTTGCAGAAGCTGCGGAAGAAACGATACTGTGGTCACATTGGATCCAACTTTTTTGTTACCCATAAACGCATATCAAGAGTTGATGAATAAAGAAAGGATTAATAATATACCATATATTTTTCTTTACATGATTAATGTGTTCTCTAAAGAGGAAATACATTGGAAAAGCATTAAAGAATATATAGAGGAAAAGCAATTAGGCATTCGTATAGTATCCTCTTCAGGTTATTGCCAAGCTCGAGAATTAATACCTGAATATTCTAATAATATACCTGCAACTATACCTGAATGGTTGAGCTACATTAATGATGCGCAATATATAGTGACAACTTCTTTTCATGGTGTTGTATTTTCAATAAAAATGCATAAACCGTTTTTAGTCATACCTCTTAACAATCTTTTTTCGAAAGGAAATGTACGAATCACTTCGCTTTTATCTGCAATAGGATTGGAAGACCGTATATTGTCTTCAGAAAGGTCTTTTGCAGAGCAGATAGAGAACCCGATTGATTGGGTTAAGATAGATTCTATTACAACAAATTTACAAAAAGAGTCAATTGAATTCATTCAATCATGTTGCTCATGATGGTATTGTACATTTTGTCGTTTAATTAAGGGCAGTTCACATGGGAAAGCCGTAAATTCAAAATAGACAATCTCATAACACAATATATTCAGGAAATGACCATTTTCAAAGACAAGATCCTCCTGATCACGGGAGGGACGGGTTCGTTCGGGAATGCGGTGCTGCGGCGGTTTCTGGACAGCGATATAAAAGAGATCCGCATTTTCAGCCGCGACGAGAAGAAGCAGGACGATATGCGTCATGCGCTGCAAAACCCGAAAGTGAAATTCTATATCGGCAACGTGCGCGACAAGGCGTCGGTCGACGTCGCCATGCGGGGCGTGGATTACGTCTTCTCGGCTGCGGCGTTGAAGCAGGTGCCGAGCTGCGAGTTCTTCCCTATGGAGGCAACACGCACCAATGTCGTCGGTACGGGCAATGTCTTGCAGTCGGCTATCGAACACGGGGTGAAGAATGTCGTCGTACTCTCGACCGACAAGGCAGCCTATCCCATCAACGCGATGGGTATCAGCAAGGCGCTGATGGAGAAGGTGGCCATTGCCAAGGGCCGCGAGTTGGGCGAGGGCGCCGCGACGACCATCTGCTGCACCCGCTACGGCAACGTCATGGCGAGCCGCGGGAGCGTGATACCGCTATGGGTCGAGCAGATGATGGAGGGCAAGCCCATTACGATTACCGACCCCGAGATGACACGGTTCATGATGACATTAGACGATGCGGTCGATTTGGTGGTCTATGCCTTCGAACACGGACACAACGGCGACCTGTTCGTGCAGAAAGCCCCTGCCGCGACGCTTGCCACGCTGGCGCAGGCGTTGAAAGAGGTCTATGCACGAATCGACCCGAAATACGGCGAGACGGAGGTGAAGGTCATCGGCACACGCCACGGCGAGAAACTCTACGAGACGCTGGTCACGCGCGAGGAGATGGCGAAGGCGATCGACATGGGCAAATACTTCCGCATCCCGTGCGACAACCGCGACTTGAATTACGACAAGTTTTTCGTCGAGGGCAGTACGGAGATTTCCCAAATCGAGGACTACCATTCGCACAATACGCAGCGATTGGATGTCGCGGGCATGAAGGAGCTGCTCCTGAAACTGCGCCTTGTCCGTGAGGACTTGGGTCTCCTGCCGAAAGTCAAAGCCAAGGAAATACGTTCGGAATAAAATGGAGAGAAGTATGTCGGAAATAAAAATTATCGAAGGCGAAGTCTTTCAGGACGCACGAGGGCAAATTAACTCGTTGAATGAATTTCATTTCGACGGTGTGCGCCGTTGTTATTTCATCAGCCACCCCGATCCTGCCGTCGTGCGCGGGTGGCATGGTCATCAGCACGAGCGCAAATGGTTCTATTGTGTCAAAGGCGATTTCACGTTGGCTTGTGTCAAAATCGACGATTGGGAGCATCCGTCGCTCACCCTGCAAGCCGAGATATTCCAATTGTCCGACACGCAGAGTCGCCTTGTCTGTGTGCCGGCAGGGTATGCGAACTGCCTGAAAACCGTAACGGCAGGCTCTGTCATGGCCGTCTTTTCGGACAAAATACTCTCCGATGCCTTGCAGGACAGTTGGCGGTACGACAAAAACCGGTGGGTAGACTGGTCGAAATACTAATTGAAAAATTAATATAATATGAAATTTCTCGTTTTAGGCTGCAACGGAATGGCGGGACATACGATTTCGCTGTACCTTAAAGAACAGGGGCATAGCGTGTTCGGTTTTGACCGTGTACCGTCGCATTATATAGAGAGCATTGCCGGCGATGCCCGTGATACGGAGGCGCTGCGAACAATCATTGCAGACGGTCATTTCGATACCGTAATCAACTGCATCGGCATTCTGAATCAGTTTGCCGAAGGCAATAAAGCGCTGGCGGCATTTTTGAACGCTTATTTTCCGCATTTTCTGGCCGAGGCGACTTCCGGAACGGATACGCAGGTCATCCATATGAGTACGGACTGCGTATTTTCAGGCCGTAAAGGACAGTACACCGAAGAGGATTTCAGGGACGGCGAAACCTTTTACGACCGATCCAAGGCATTAGGCGAATTGGAGGATGATAAAAATATCACCTTGCGTAATTCGATAGTCGGCCCGGACATCAATCCGGCAGGAATCGGCCTGTTGAACTGGTTCATGCAGCAGAAGGGCGAAATAAACGGCTATACCAAAGCCATGTGGACAGGTCAAACGACTTTGCAGTTAGCCAAGACAATGGAGGCTGCCGCCAAGGAACGTGCGCACGGATTGTACAATACGGTGCCTGAAAGCCCGATCTCAAAATACGATTTGCTTGGGCTTTTCAACCGCTATATGAGAAAGGAACCGTTGACGATTCATCCGGTTGAAGGAATTAATGCAGACAAATCGTTAAAACGGACGCGTTTCGCTTTTGCATACCGCATTCCCGATTATGAAACAATGATTGCGGAACTTGCCGAATGGATGAAACGGCATAAAAGCATGTATCCGCATTATAATTTATGATAGCGCGATGAATAAATTAAAATTGATGACGATTGTGGGCACCCGTCCGGAAATCATCAAGATGTCCGCAATCATCAAGAAGTGTGACCGATATTTCGACCATATTCTCGTCCACACGGGACAGAACTACGATTACCAGTTAAACGAGGTGTTTTTCAAAGACCTCGGTCTTCGCGAGCCGGATTATTATCTCGGCGTGGTCGGAGAGAATCTCGGACAGACGATGGGCAATGTGCTGTCCAAATCGTATGAACTAATGGTATCTGTCCGACCCGATGCCGTTATCGTCTTGGGCGATACGAACAGCTGTCTGTCAGTGATTGTTGCAAAGAGGCTGAAAATACCCGTATTCCACATGGAGGCGGGGAACCGTTGCAAAGATGAAAATCTGCCGGAAGAGGTCATACGCCGCATCGTCGATGTTACGAGTGATGTCAATTTGTGCTATTCGGAGCACGCCCGCCGCTATATTCTCAATTCTGGGGTAAAGCCCGAATATACATTCGTTGTGGGTTCACCTATGGCCGAGGTGCTGAAAACGCACCTTGAAGAGATTGAGCACAGCGATATTCTGGAACAATTGCATCTCCAATCGGGGAAATACATTCTGTTGTCGGCACACCGGGAGGAGAATATCGACATCGAAAGCAACTTCCTGTCGTTGATGAATGCAGTCAATGCAATGGCGGAACAATATGATATGCCTGTTCTGTATTCCTGTCATCCTCGGTCGGAGAAAAAGATTCGTGAACGGGGATTTCAATTCGACAAACGGATCATGCAGCACAAGCCACTTGGGTTTTTCGATTACAACAAATTACAATGCAATGCCTTTTGTGTCGTTTCGGACAGCGGCACACTGCCGGAAGAAAGTGCTTTTTTCGGATTCCCCGCAGTGTCTGTCCGCACTTCGACGGAACGCCCTGAAGCCATGGACAAGGGAGTATTCATCATCGGCTCCATTATATCGGAGCAGGTAATGCAAGCCGTGCATCTGGCTGCCGATATGGGCAAAGCACATAAATATGCTGTTCCGGCGTACTCGGACGAGAACGTATCGGACAAAGTGGTGAAAATCATCCAGTCCTATACCGGTATTGTCAACAAAATGGTATGGCGAAAATAGAATTTTGAATTGACAAAAAGGGTAATGGCGAACAAAAAGATCATCCTATTTGTACATCAAGTTGCTGAAATAGGTGGCGCAAGTTATTGTATGCTAAATCTATTGAAAGCGATAGATAAGGGGCAATTTTGTCCAGTTGTTGTTTTGCCAAAAGCGGGACCATTATCTAATGAAATTTCCAAGTTAAAAATTCAGGTGGAATTTTGTAAATCATTGTGTATATATCCGTATAACCGATCGTTAATTTCATATGGGGCTTGGCGAGAATTAATTAATGTTTATACTTCTCTAAATGATTTTGAACATATCGTAAAAAAAATCAAACCGGATGTTGTCTATTTTAATAATATGTTTTTGTTTCCCTATTTGAGCGTTACCAACCGATTAAATGTAAAGAGTGTAATACATATAAGGGAGCATTGGCCTAAGAATCAACGTCAGACTCAGTTCAGATATATAAGGAATAAAATACTTAAATATGCTGATAAAATTGTTGCAATCAATAAAACGAGCGGAGCAATGATTGGAGATGAAAGTCACGTGCCTGTTATCATATATGATTGGATCGATATGGAAAGCCGTCGTCAAGATATTGATCTTATTAAGATAATGGGTTATGCCCCTGATAATATGAGACTTTATATCTTTACCGGAGGGTTACAACGGATAAAAGGAACGTATGAAGTGTTAAAAGCATTTTCAGAGAATGTTAAAGATCCGAATTCCCGATTATTAGCCTTGGGAATTCCCCAAAATATTGACATGAAAGGTGTTAAAGGATTCTTGAAGAAACTGTTAAATAAACTTCGAATATCTCTATTTTTATTCAAAGTAAAAGAGATACTTGATAACGACGATAGGATAATTCCGATTACCCCCAATTACAATATTACTAATTTGCTAGAGCAATGCTATTGTTGTTTGAGTTATTATAAGGTGCCGCATGCAAATCTTGCAATGGCAGAGTGCATAACCTTAAAATTGCCGGTATTGGCTGCCTCTACTGCCGAAGCGCTGGAATATTCTGATAATGGAAGATTAGCTTGCCTTTTTCCTTTAAATAATTATCAAGCATTTGTGAATAAATTGTGTAATATTGAGAGTTGGCATAAAGAGCTATGTAAAGTGTTACAAAGTGATAGCTATAAGATAAAAGAACTATTCGATAAAACAAGGAATAGCGATAACTTTAACACTATGCTTAGACAATTAATTTAGTTCCGAAACTTTTGTCAAGCATGAATTATATCACACGATATGTTTGTTGTAACATTAACCAACATACTGGCCCTCTTTTTTACCATACTTGATTCAAAAAGGATATTAAGGAATGGATTATTTTATGGTTTTATTATTATCACTGTTATCGCATGTATAAGGTATAATTACGGAAATGATTATATGTCTTATATGCGAGACTTCGAAAGAACTGGGCAGTACACATTTTCTTATATATTTGAGAATCAAGAACAACTACAATATTCTGATGCAGCGTTTAAAGATATAGGAGCCATAACATTGTTCAGGATATTTCATCCCTTTGGTTTTTTCTTTTTTGCGGGACTTATTTCATTAGTTCAAGGATGTATATACTATCAATTTATAAAAGAAAATGTAAGACGAGAGGATTATTGGATTGCAATATTCTTATACATATTCCAATTTGAATTTTACTTACTTCCCATGTCAATGATTAGGCAGGGTTTTTCAATTGCTCTATTTGTATGGTCTTGGCATTTCATAAAACGAAAAAAAATCCTAATTCCAATATTATTGGCTTTAATTAGTATTTCTATTCATAAAAGTGCAGTAGTTTTTGTGCCCTTCATCTTTATTGCACGCTATATGAAATTTTATAATGGGAAACTACTATCCCTAATATTGCTATTTGCATTAGTATGTATGTTAGGATCTTCATCATTGATTAATTCTATATTTGAAAAAATTGCAGGCGCAGAGGTTTTCTTTATCTATATTGATAGTTATGGAGATGAAGCGTCGAGCGAAATGGGATTAATACGTAAGATCTTAGCATTTTTGCCTTTCGCATTATCATTATACAGTATTAGTAAACCCTCAACATTATTGGAAAATCGGACTCTATTATTTCTTTCTACAATAGGTGTATTGATTTTACCTTTTACATCTATCATTGCTCTCATATCAAGAGTTTGTTATTATTTTAATATATTTACTATTGTCGCTATTCCAATATCTCTGCTTTCTTTTAAGAACAAAATTGTGAGATATTGTTTATGTGCAGTTATTTTATTATGTACTGTATATCAATACTTTGATATTTTCCTAAACTCAGTCTTCACTAAAAGTTACGCTGAATATCATACAATATTTAGCGCCCCGATTTATCCATGAAAAAACATATAGCAATACTCAGCACGATGTATCATCCCATTATGGGAGCGCCATCAGTATGCATAGATAAGTACGTACAAATATTGAGGGATGAGTATGTATTTCATATCATTACAAGAAATGATGAATTGTATGAACCTAAATGTGAAGCACGAGATATTCGTTTTTTCTCCAGTCGTATCCATGAGTTGAGGAAAAAATTTGAATACAATATTAAAGTTGGTAAAAGAAAAAATCGTTCCAAATTATATCTTGGATTAATTAATTTGTGTAAACTAATTCAAACTCAATTTCGTTTCCCTTCAGCACAATACTGGGAGGTAGACGGATATTTCAGGACATTGGAAAAATTATATAATGAAATTAAAATAGATGTGGTAATACCGGTATCAAATAATTTTGTTACCCAGATAGCTACCCTTAGATTTAAAAAAAAGCACCCAGAAATTAAATGGATTGCATTTATTTTAGACCCGTTTTCTGATAATTATATATACTGTAAATATAAACTATTTAAGGATATTTGGAGAAAAAGATTTTTTAAGGCCGAGCAGGAAATATACACACAAATGGATTATGGAATGTTTATTTCTGAAATGTATCGGTACGTTTCCCGAAAATTTTATATAAAACCGGGTAAAGCATTTAAAATCGAGTTTACGCTTTATGACCTTAGACCTAAAAATTCAAGACCAATTTTGACTCCTTCTAATGAGTCATGTCGGCTTATATATGCCGGTTTGTTTTATAAGGAAATCAGGAATCCCGAATTTACTTTAAAAACGTTGTCGCAAGTATCGGATATTTCTTTTGATATGTTCGTCGACAAGGGAGAATGTGAGGACATTATCACTCAATATGATCAGCCTAATTTCAATCGAAGGGAATATGTTGATCGTAAACGTTATATCGAAATGATATACAATGAGTATGATATCCTTGTGAATATTGGGAACAACGCATCACTCCAGGCTCCCAGCAAAATGCTCGAACTTCTGTCAACAAGAAAACCTATCATCAACTTTTATCATTCAAAAGATTCTCAATACGAAATGATAGAAAAATATCCTCTTGGTCTTAATGTCGGGAAAGAAGATGCGGACTCAGTTGCAAAAGTCGCTGAATTTTGTAAAAATAATAAAGGTCGATCAATTTCCTTTGATGAGGTATCAGCACTTTTCCCGGAGAATAACCTTGAATATCAAGTAGAAATATTGCGAAGTCTTATCGAACGATGATAGCAATTTTACTCTCGACATATAATGGCGAGAAATATATTAAGGAGCAGATAGAGTCTTTATTGGATCAAACTATTAAAAACTGGTTCTTGGTGGTCCGTGATGACGGATCGCATGATAAAACAGTAGAAATACTCAAAGAGTATAGTACATCTTATCCTAATAAAATTTTCATAGATGGGTCTGTTCGCGAAAACCTTGGTGCCGGGAAATCTTTCATGCATCTTTTGAAAATCACCCATGCAGATTATTATATGTTTTGCGATCAGGACGATGTGTGGATGCCTGACAAAATCGAGCGTACGTTAGCTAAGGTAAAAGCAATGGAGTCTGAATTTGGTAAAGATGTTGGAATTGGGGTCTTCACCGATCTTGAAGTTGTGGATAGTAATCTAAATGTAATTAAGCCTTCATTATGGAAAGGAGACAATAGACATCCTGAATATGTGAGAGATTTTTATAAGCAGTGGACCAACCGTCATGCGGCTTATGGATGTACTATGTTGATAAATAGGGCAGCCAAGGATGAAGTTCTTCCATTTCGCCAGTTTGAAGGAGTAAATGGAGCACACGATGCGTGGATCGAATATATTTTAATAAAAAAAGGACATATAGACTACTTGGACGAAACCACGATTCATTATCGTCAACATAACGCAAATGTGATTGGTGCTAACATGGGAATAACGTATAAGGATGAAGTGCGCAATGTCGTTTTACATCCGCGTGATTTTATAAACAAAATTAAGAAAGATTTTAAGCGTGCTAGAATGATGCCGTTTCATATATCGTTTATTAAGATTTTGCGATATCGTATTTTACAGACTATCCAATCTCTCTTAAAATAAATCATATGGATGAATATAAAAAATATCGAGAGCTAGAATTGTCTGAAGGCGTGACTCTAAGAGCTCTTCAGGAAAAACTTCTTGAAATATTTTTATACTTCAAGAAAATTTGTGAAGACAATAACCTTGTTTATTGGTGTGGTGGCGGAACAATGTTAGGGGCCGTAAGGCATGGGGGCTTCATTCCTTGGGATGATGATTTAGATGTATTTATGCCTCGAAAAGATTATGATAAGTTATTTCAAATCTGGAATGAGGTCGCAGACAGTTCTAAATATGTTTTAGTTAGGACTGATAGGGAGCACAATTATCATCATACAGCCATGAATCTTGTAGATGTTACTACTACTTATATAAATAGACATTCAGAAAACGAAGATATTTATCATGGTTGTTATATTGATGTCATACCGTTTGAAGGTTGTCCCAATAGTAAATTAGGAAGAGCTAAGCAAATATATCATTCAATTATATATGATATATATAATGTGCAAAGACTCCCAGACAATCAAGGTAGATTATTGCGGTTGCCTACGAAGATTGCATTAGGTTTAGTAAAGAGACCGGAGAAGCGGTATAAAATATGGACAAAGCACCAGAAAGAGATGATAAAGAATGATTTCTTTACATCAAAATATGTGAAAGAGACCGTAACATCATTTAAGGGTCTTTTCAGAACTTATCCCAGAGGTATGTTTGAAACGATTGAAATTTTGTTTGAAGGGATCAAGGTAAAGATTCCGGCAGGATATGATGGATACATGAAAAGAATTTATGGTGATTATATGAAAATCCCTAAAAACATAGATATGTCTACTCGTTATGGGGTAATAAAATACGTCAATCTCAAAGAGCCTTATACAAAGTTTAGAGGAATTCACTACTTAACAAACGAAAAGAGATGAATATTGCTGTAATTTTTGCCGGTGGTTCTGGAAAACGAATGAATACTAGTTCTAGACCGAAACAATTTCTGGAGTATAGAGGAAAGCCTATTATCATATATACTCTTGAATTGTTTGACAATCATCCGTTAATTGATGCTATTGTAGTGGTGTGTTTAGAATCGTGGATCCCATTTCTGGATAAAATGTTGAAAAAGTTTGAAATTGACAAAGTTGTTAATATTGTAAAGGGCGGGGAAACGGGTCAAGATTCTATATATAATGGGCTTAGCGTAGCAGAAAAATATTGTAAGAACGCAGATGAATCAATCGTACTTATTCATGATGGTGTTCGTCCGCTTATAACGGGAAAAACGATTACAGAAAATATTGAGAAAGTTCTTGAAACCGGATCTTGTATTACTTGTATACCAGCAACGGAATCATTTATAGTAAAACAAACTGACGGCAACATAGAGATTCCGTCGCGCTCAAACTCACTAATTGCACGTGCTCCTCAAAGTTTCTTCTTAAAAGATATTATTTCAATTCATCGAAAAGCTAGAGAAGAAGGTCGGCATGACTTCATTGATAGTTGTACAATGATGAATTATTATGGATTCAATTTGTCCACTATAAATGGACCAATGGAAAATATTAAAATTACTACGCCAACGGATTATTTTGTTTTCAAAGCCATGGTAGAGGTTCATGAGAACCAACAAATATTTGGGGTCTAATGGATAAATATTTAGTCACAGGAGCTACAGGTTTGATAGGTTCAGCATTAGTAAAATCGCTAATTCAAAAAAATAATAATTATACGATCATTTGCCCTGTCAGAGATTACAAAAAAGCTTTGAAAGTTTTTCATAATTATGATATTGCAAATGTTAGATTCATAGAAACCGATTTGTGCCGATATTTGAAAAAAATAGACGATGATTTTGATTATATAATTCATTGTGCAAGTCCAACCTCATCAAAATATTTTGTCGACCATCCTGTGGAAACAATGAATTTCGGAATTGAAACTACGACGTTAATTCTGGAATATTGTAAGTCGCATACAATAAAGAGTATGGTGTATCTTTCATCATTGGAATCTTATGGTACAGTTACCGATGATAGTGTTGAAATTGATGAAAGTTTCCAAGGATATGTCAATCCATTGGAGAAACGAAGTTCCTATAACCTTGCCAAACGGACTTGTGAAGGTCTTTGTCATGCATATTGCGAAGAATACGATGTACCTGTTAAGATAGTTAGATTGACTCAAACGATTTCTCCGGACATTCAGGAATACGATATGCGTATTTTTGCTCAATTTGCCAAGAAGGCTTCTTTGGGTGATGATATTGAACTTCATACTGAGGGTAATGCTTCAAGACAATATATATATATAGATGATGCAGTATCGGCCATTTTGACTGTATTGGAACATGGGAAGCCTGGAATGGCATATAATGCCGCTAATGAGAGTACTTATATTTCCGCAAGAGAATTGGCAGAATTCGTTCAGAAGAATTTTAATGAAAAAGGGAAAGTTGTATTCAACATAAGGTCAGATATGGGATATGCTCCCACTACGAAAATACGATTGAGTACTAAATTATTACAAGGCTTAGGCTGGAATCCTAAAACGAATTTATTCGATATGTTTGATAAAATAATTAGAAAACTTAAAACTAACAGCTAATGAAGTATCTAATTGTAGTAGCCCATCCTGACGACGAAGTCCTTGGAGTGGGGGGCTCGATATATAAATGGACTCAAATAGGTCATACTGTCGATGTGGCGATAATGTGTACTAATGCGAGAGCCCGCGCTTTTCGCCCTAATGATAAGGAGTTGGAGGACGATCTCAATGCTTCGGCAGAATATTTGGGAATTGGCAAAAAATATGAGGCTGCTTTCCCGAATATTGAGATGAATACAGTCCCACACCTAAAACTTGTTCAGTTTATTGAGGAGTCCATCAAAGAGAGTGAACCAGACATTATTATCACCCATCACACTAGTGATACAAACAACGATCATCTCATGACGAGTATGGCTTGTCAAGAGGCTATCAGGCTCTTCCAGCGCAATCCTTCCTTCAAACCTATATCGGAATTTTGGTTTATGGAGGTTGGTTCGGCAACAGACTGGGGAGTAAACACGGCGTTAAATTCTTTCCGTCCAGACATCTATTCCGAAATTGGAAGGGTGGGCATTGATACAAAAATCAAGGCATTAAGTATGTATCGAGGCGTTATGCGCCCATATCCTCATCCTCGGAGTGAAGAAGCTATGATAGGACTCGCAGCATGGAGAGGCAGCCAGGCTGGCTGTAATTACGCCGAAGCTTTTGAAACAGCTTTAAGACGAATCTAATGGGACGATTTATAAAGAGACTATCAGATTTTATAGGGGCATTATTGTTATTGATTCCGGCTTGCGTAGTCCTTTTATTTGGAATGCTTTTCGTTGTTATCGCTTCTCCGGATGGAAGTCCCATATTCAAGCAGAAAAGGATCGGATATAGGAATAAGGAATTTACTCTGTTAAAGCTTCGTTCGATGACTAACGAATGTAATGAAGTAGGCGAGTTGCTTGCCGATGAGATTCGCTTAAAAAAGTGGGGTAAAATAATTCGTGCAACTAACATTGATGAATTATTCCAGATATGGAACATTCTTAAAGGTGAAATGTCTTTCATCGGTCCAAGACCTATTCTGAAAAATGAAATGCAAGTAATGACTAAATCTGAGCAAGTTGAACGCCAGTCAATGCGTCCCGGTATTACCGGTTGGGAAGCGATTCATGAAGGAAAATCTTCGAATCGCAGACAGATGGCTGAATTTGATCTTTATTATGTTCGTAACTGGACTCTATCATTAGACTGGGTTGTCTTATATAAGACTATTGTGATTATTTTGGGATTTGAGAGACCTGACGATTCGATAAGGGCGCCCAAGATGACTGCCGACCAGATAATAGACAAAGATAATTGATTATGGAAATCGGTAGCTTTATAGAGCTTCAATTGCCCAAAGGCATGGAATATTATAACTGGACTGATAAAACAGCTCGTCTCAATACTGGTCGGTCTGCGCTTTTATATGCTTTTAGATGTACTGGATGTAAAGCAATCTGGATTCCAATTTATCAATGCGATAGTGTAAGGGATACTTTTCTCAAAAATAATATCGACATAAGGTTTTACCATATAGACTCTAAATTCAATCCGGTCGATTTAAAACCGAATGAAGATGAGGCTGTTATGTTGGTCAATTATTACGGGATAATGTCCAATTCCAGAATGAAAGAGTTGGCATCATTATATAAACATCCCATTATAGACAACTGTCAAGGATTTTTTAACAACCCTATCATAACCAACAGCATATTCAATATATATTCTTGTAGAAAATTTATTGGTGTGCCTGATGGTGCTTATGTCATAGGTGAGAATGCTGGACAATTTATTAATGAATATCCTCAGGGGTATTCATCGGATACTGCTACTTTTCTTTTGATGAGAATTGAGTATGGTTGCGAGGGAAAAGGGTATAAGGCAAGAGCTATTAATGAGCATCGAATCGATAATGAGGGTATTATGAAAATGTCCCTCCTGACAAGAGCCATTCTTGATGGTACTGACTATTCTTTAATCAAAAGAAAACGTCGTGAGAACTTTCAGACTGCCCATACTTTATTAAAGAATATAAACTGTATTGATCCACTGATTTACTACGATAACAACACAGTGCCGATGGTTTATCCTTTAGTTGTCGAGGACGATAACCTAATTGATCGATTATTTGAAGTCAAACATTTCCAAGGTCATTGGTGGAGCTATATATGTGATGAGCAACCGAAAGATTGTTTTGAATATTGGTTGTCCAGATTCGTTATCCCAATTACAATCGACCAAAGATATGGGAAAGCTGAAATCGAGTATTTGTGTGATATTATAAATCGAAAATGAAATATGAATGATAGTTTCGAAGGTCATCTCTGTGTCGTTTTTGCCTTAGAACATTACAATCCTCTTGGGCAAATTCGTAGTTTTGGCGAAATGGGTATATATCCGGTATATATTTCTGTTAAGAGAAGATATGAAGTCGCCACAAAAAGTAAATATATTTCTAAGCTCCATCAAGTCGATTCTGTTGAAGAGGGTTACGAACTTTTGATACGGGAATATGGAAATTTCGACAAGGATCATCTTCCATATATAGTATTCTCCGATGATAGGAGTGTTGGGTATTTCGATCTTCGTTATGATGAATGGAAAGAGAAATTCATAGCATTCAATGCCGGACGACAAGGACGTATTAATGAGTTTATGGACAAATACAATATCCAACAATTGGCGAAAAAACATGGGTTCAATGTACTTAATTCGTATGTTATTTCAAAATCGGATCCAATTCCTATGGGGCTAAGGTATCCGATAATCACAAAAGATATATCGCCTAATTCAGGAAATTGGAAGAGTGATGTTTTTATCTGTCAGGACGAAGTCGAGTTAAAGGTTGCGATTGGTAAGATTGCAAGTCCAACGATAATGGTTCAGCATTTCGTTGACAAAAAAAATGAAATGGCACTTGAAGGATACACTATCAATCATGCCAATGAAATGCAGATTGTAACTCAAATGACATGGAAATATCTTATTCAAGGATACTATAGTCCTTATCATGATGTAACTATGTTTACAGATAAGGAAATGGAAGCAAAACTTTTAGCAATGTTTAAAGAAATTGGGTTCGAGGGTATTTTTGAGGTTGAGTTTCTTATAGACAAAGATGATACTTTTTATTTTATGGAAACGAACTTCCGTGCATCCGCATGGAATCCGACCGGACTTGTTGCCGGTATGCCACTAGCATATCTTTGGGTCAAAGGTATGTCAAATGGACATATTGAGGCGTCCGACCGAAAATACTTCGAGGATTTCACTTCTATGTCCGAGATCATTGATTACGGGAAGCGTGTAGAAGGAGGTATGATTTCTTTACCTGAATGGTTGCGTGATTTCAAAGAAGCCAAATGCACATATATTTATAATGCAAAAGACCGCGTACCCTGGGACGAGGCTTGTCGTAATTGGGAAAAATTTAAATAAATAATGCGAATCAGTAGTTGAAAATTAAGGAAATGAACGCGATGGCAAGTTTGCCAAGCGTGTGTATAAGCAGACCGGCAGTCGACCGGCACTTTTGAGTTCTTTGAATGTTTGTTTTATCGATAAGCCGGCTGTAGAAGGCTTCCACAGGCTCCCTGACGGAAGAGACGGCAGCAGAAAACAGGTCATCAGCGGCCTTGTTCCTCTGTTTCTCTTGCTCGGTGGCACCTTTGACAGCCTTGACGGGAGTGAGAAGTTCATTGTGTTTGTACTCTCTTTCCTGACCCCAGTAAGGATTGTCACGATAAATCATGTCCGCAAAGATGGTCTTGCCTGCAATAGCGGGGACACACTCGCGTTTGAAAACGGTCAGGTCGTTCTCTGATGCGGAAGACAAGACAATCTGGAACGGAAACGGCAGATGCCCTTTCCTCCTGTAACCGACAAGATGCAATCTGAGGCCGTGATAATACTGGTTCTTTGTTGAGCAGTACCCCTTGTCGGCAATCTCTCGGGCCACTTTGCCCTGACGATTGCGTCCGCAACAGGTCATAATTGGCATAGAGTCAACGATTAACGTGTCCTCGTCGCAATCATCCGGCTTGTTCGATACTATGAGATGCCTGAGTAGTTCCTGGACAGCCCCAACCATCCGGTTCAGGCGATAGACAAACGTCTGGTAGGCAACCAGTCCGGGGAACCAGTCAAGCAGGTACTCTTTGGCGAAGGAGTGGATTTCCTTGATCCGCGTGTAACGCTGCTCACTACCGACAAACAGGTAAATCGTCAAGATTTCCTGGTCGGTGAATTGAGGTTTCGAATTATTGCTGTATCTTTGACAGTAGCAATTCAAGGTCTCATCGTATTTTGAACAAACGTACATGTAGATTTTGATAAGCTTTAGCGGTTAGTGGTCAAAAAAGGGCATAGTGAGAAAGCAAGATATCTTTGTGTCAAAAAAGAGCAAAGATGTACAGCA
>CANQBA010000052.1 GCA_947589545.1 uncultured Oscillospiraceae bacterium
ATTCCTCCATGATTCTCACCTCACGCACTATTGTACCACATTTGAGGGGGAAATGGGAGGTTTTTTGACAGACTGAAGAAAGCCCCTGTCCTGACGGACAGGGGCTTTCTTTATGTGGAGCGGCCTACGAGGCTCGAACTCGCTACCTCCACCTTGGCAAGGTGGCGCTCTACCAGATGAGCTAAGGCCGCGCGGAACGGTGTTTATTATAGCCGCTCCGGTTTCGTTTGTCAAGACCTAATTCAAAATTTTTTTACCAGCCCGCCGGGGGCGAGAGGGGGCCGGGGTTATCCGCCGGCGGATCGAACTCCGGGCCGTAGAGGGAGGGGCCGGAGCACCAGGGGTAGAGGGTGGCGTCCCACCAGTAGCCGGCGGAAAACTGCTGGTCGTCGTTTCTCAGAGGCGCCGCTTCCGGGTCGAAGGCGGTCATGTCCACATGGTAGAGCTGGCCGTTGTCCAGCCGCACCAGATTCCAGGCGTGGTCGCGGTTATAAAAGCGGCCGCGAATGACGTAGCACTCGATGTCCAGCAGATCGCACAGCACCTTGAGGCCCATGGCGTAGCCCTCCCCCGCCGCCTTGCCCTGATCCAGGGCCCCGTAGGCGGTCATGGCGCTGTACCGGCGGGCCTGGGCGTCGGAGGTGTCAACGCTTCCGTCGTACTCCACGTTTTGGCTGAAAAAGTCCGCCAGGGCCATCAGGCGCTCCTGGTTGGTGCCGGCGGGGACGGAGGCGGCGATCTGGGCGGCGCGGGCGGTGAGGGAGGCGCGCCTCTGCTCCACGGTGGGGGTGTCGTAGGGGTAGGTGAAGAGGATCTCCAGGATCCGCTCAGGCCCTGTCTCCGGGTAGGCGGCCACGGTGTAGGTGGGGATGTAGAGGATATCGCCGGGGTGGGCGTAATAGGCGTTCTCCACGCCGGCTTCCACGGACTCCTCCCCCATCTCCTCGCCGGTGAGCTTCACGGTGACGCTCTCAGCGCGGCGGGTCAGGGCGTCCCGCATCAGCTCCTCCAGGGCGGCCTCGTCAGCGCAGACGGGGATGCCGGCGGCCTCCTCCGGGGTGTGGCGGTAGATCACGGAGACGCTGACCTCGTAGAAGGACACCAGGCGGTTGACGCTGTAATTGATGAAGTAGACGCAGTAGGCACCCAGGGCGGTATCGTTGGAGGCGGCCAAACACGCCTCCGCCAGATCCCCCTCCAGATTGCCGGGGTAGCTGGCCACCCGTATGACGCCCCGGGCCGCGCCGGCGGCCACCAGCTCCTCCACGGAGCGGCAGATCTCCTCGTAATTGTCGGCCTCAAAGGACAGCTCCACGTCCCCCAGGCCCCCGCCCTGGACGCCCACGTGCTCCCGAGAGGAGGCGTATTCCCCGCCCAGCAGGGAGCCGCAGCCCGGCAGGGCGAGCAGGAGGGCCGCCAGAAGACAAAATACAGTGACCTTACGCATTTTCATCACCCGCAAGCAGGGAGAGCTGCTGTTCCTCCCGGTCCTCGTCTCTGAGCACGGCCCCGGCGGCGGGGACGGAGCGGACGCGGTAGCGGGAGACGTTTTGAACGGAGGTCTCGGAGAGCCTGCGCAGCTCGGTGACCGTCCTGTTTTTCTTCAAAGACACCACCGCCACGCCCTGGGTGTTGCGGGTGGGCTTGGGGGCCAAAAGCGCCGTGGAGAAGACGACGCACCTGTCGTCGGAGGTGTATACCGCCGCCTCGAAGTCCTCGAAAACAGGCAGGAAGCCCACCAGGGGGCTCTTGTCGGAGTAGGCCCCGGTCAGCTTTTTCCGGTTGGTCTTCGTCTCAAAGCCGGAGAGCTGAACCCTGGCGGCCTTGCCGTTTTCAAACATCAGCAGGAGGGAGGCGGAGTAGTCCCCGGGGTCGCAGACGAAGAGGGCGTTCTCCCCCTCGTCCATCTTCAATTGGGTGGGCAGGTAAACGCCCAGGGCGGACGCCTTGGCGTCGGGGAGCTCGGAGAGGCGCGTCTTGTAGCACTGGCACCGGTCGGTGAAGACCAGCAGCTCCGAGGCATTGCCGGCCTCGAAGGTACAGCGGAGGCTGTCGCCCTCCTTATATTTCTGCTCGCCGGACATCCTGAGGGACTGGGGGGTGATCTTCTTGAGATAGCCGCCCCGGGTGAAGAACACGGTGACGGGGTAGTCGTCGGCCTCCGGCTCCTCCTCCGCCTCCACGATCTCGTGGGGGTAGACGATCTGGGTCTTGCGGGGCTCGGCATATTTCTTGATCACCGCCTCCAGCTCATGGCGGATGATGGTCTTGATGCGGCGCTTATTTTGCAGAACGTCCTCCAGGTCGGCGATCTCGCTCTCCAGCTTCTCGATATCCTCCAGGCGCTTTAAGATGTACTCCTTGTTGATGTTGCGCAGCTTGATCTCCGCCACGAACTCGGCCTGTATCTCGTCGATGCCGAAGCCGATCATCAGGTTGGGCACTACCTCCCGCTCCTCCTCGGTCTCCCGGATGATCCGGATGGCCTTGTCGATGTCCAGAAGGATCTTTCCCAGGCCGCGCAGCAGGTGGAGGCGGTCTTTTTTCCGGGTCAGATCGGCGAACACCCGGCGGCGCACCGATTCCATGCGCCAGGCCGTCCACTCGGAGAGGATCTCCCGGACGCCCATGACCCGGGGGGTGCCGGCGATGAGGATGTTGAAATTGCAGGCGAAGGCGTCCTGCAGGGGCGTGGTCTTGAAGAGCTTGGCCATCAGCTTCTCCGGATCCACCCCGCGCTTTAAATCCACGGTGAGCTTCAGGCCGGAGAGATCCGTCTCGTCGCGCATGTCGGAGATCTCCCGGAGCTTGCCGGTCTTGACCAGATCCTCCACCTTGTCCATGATGGCCTCGGCGGTAGTGGTGTAGGGGATCTCGTAGATCTCGATGAGGTTTTCCTTCTTGTCGTAGCGCCAGCGGGCGCGGAGCTTCACGCTCCCCCGCCCCGTCTCGTAGGCCTCCCGGAGGGCCTGGGGCTCATAGATCACCTCGCCGCCCGTAGGGAAATCCGGGGCGCGGAGGGTCAACATCAGATCGCAGTCCGGGTCGTTCAGATACTCCATCTCCGTCCGGCAGACCTCCTCCAGGTTGAAGGAGCAGATGTTGGAGGCCATACCCACGGCGATGCCGGTGTTGGCGGACACCAGCACATTGGGGAAGGTGGTGGGCAGCAGGGTGGGTTCCTTCATGGTGGAGTCGTAGTTGTCCACAAAGTCCACGGTGTCGGAGTCGATATCCCGGAAAAGCTCGGCGCAGATGGGCGCCAGCTTTGCCTCGGTGTAACGGGATGCGGCGTAGGACATATCCCGGGAGTAGACCTTGCCGAAGTTGCCCTTGGAGTCCACAAAGGGGGTCAGCAGCGCCTGATAGCCCCGGGACAGACGCACCATCGTCTCGTAGATAGCCGCGTCGCCGTGAGGGTTTAGGCGCATAGTCTGCCCCACAATGTTGGCGGATTTTGTCCGTCCGCCGGTCAGGAGGCCCATTTTGTACATGGTATACAGGAGCTTCCGATGGGCCGGCTTGAAGCCGTCAATCTCCGGGATGGCCCGGGAGACGATGACCGACATGGCATAGGGCATGTAGTTGACCTCGAGGGTGTCGGTGATCTCCTGATCCAGCACCGCCGCGTGGAGGCCCAGGACGTTGGGATTGTTCTTTTTGGCGGGGTCGTTTTGAGTGGGTTTTTTTGGCATGGGTATCGAATCCTTCTGTGTGGTTTAATAAATATTTTGACGCGTTGCCGAAAATATAGTTTCTGGTGTTGTATAAATCTTCGTCCGAACGTATGACATGATCGTAAAAAAAACGTTGCCAGAGATGTGTTCCGGCTTTTCTTGCCGTAATTCCCTTAAAGCTGTTAATAATGCGTATAAGATTGGGAGCTGTTGTAGGGGCCGCCTCTCTTGGCGGCCCGAGGGCCGGGTCAAGCAATTGTATGATCATATGCACATGATCCGGCATGATCGTATATGTGTCCACTCTCGTATTGGGATAAAGCGTATTGATATTTTCCAATATGCTGCTTCACCATTTCTCCAAGAGGCGTCAAGATAACAGCGGGCGGCTCCGTGGCCGCAAAATCGCGAGTGCCTGCGGGCGGGCCGCCAAGAGAGACGGCCCCTACAGCGGGATCGTAAGTCAGCCGGCTGAAGAGATCCTTGTTGCGGACAGCGGCACATATTGTTATAAAATAAAAACCGGGCGTGGTGTAATCAAATGATTTAGCTCTCGGATTTTTCCTTTTTGGAAAACGTTCATCCATTTCCATTTCCCCACTTCCTCCCCGTCTCTGTGGCCGCGAGGCCGCCTTGGGCGGTCTCGCGCAGGGAGGAAGGCATCATATCCCCGATCTCCCCCATCGCCTCGATCACCTCGTCGGCGGGGATGCGGGATTCGATGCCGGCCAGGGCCATTTCGGCGGCGGTGAGGGCGTTGACGGCGCCGATGACGTTCCGCTTGATGCAGGGCACCTCCACAAGTCCCCCTACCGGGTCGCAGGCCAGGCCCAGGAGAGACTTCAGCGCCAGCGCGGCGGCGTTGGCCATCTGCCGCCCCGTGCCGTCCCGCAGCTGCACTACTGCGGCGGAGGCCATGGCGGAGGCGGAGCCGATCTCCGCCTGACAGCCGGACTGGGCGCCGGAAATACTGGCCTTCCCGGCGATGATCCGGCCGAAGCCGGCGGCCGCGTAGAGGGCCTCGATGAGCTTTTCGTCGGGCAGGCCCAGCACCTCCCCGCAGGGGAGCAGGACGGCGGGCAGGACGCCGCAGGCCCCCGCCGTGGGGGCGGCCACGATGCGCTTCATGCAGGCGTTGCACTCGCCCATTTTCAGCGCCGCGGCGATCATCCGGCCCACCAGCGGGCCGGAGACGGCTCTCCCGGAGGCCAGGTAGTCCTCCATCTTCCCCCCGTCCCCGCCGGACAGACCGCTGAGGGAGCGCTGGCGGCGGTCATAGCCGGCGTCGGCGCTTTTCATGACGGCCAGCATATCGGCCATTTTGGCCCAGGAATCCGCCTCGGACATGTTCTGCTCGGCGCAGTCCGTGATCTGCACCGTCTTCCAGAGGGGCAGGCCCGCCGCCTCCGAAAGGGCCAGCAGCTGGGAAACAGATGAATAATCGCTCATTTCGACTCCTCCCCCGGATTGAGCCTGGTCACCTTACGGACGCCCTCGATGGCGGATATGGCCATTTTCACCTTGTAGGGGATGCGCTGGTCGCACTCGATGACCATGATAGCGGTGCCGCCGCGCTCATCCCGCTCCACCCGGAGCTTGGACATATTGATGCCCTGGGCCGCCACCACGCCGGTGACGCGGCTGACGTGGCCGGGCCGATCCTCGCACCGGACGATCAGCGTGGGCACCTCGCCGGAAAAGGCGGTGGGCAGGCCGTCCAGGGAGAACACCAGGATCCGCCCGCCGCCAGGGGAGGAGGCGCCCACCTCCACCCGCTCGCCCCGTTCGTTCTCCACGGTCAGGAGGGCGGAATTGGGGTGCGCGTCCCGGAGCTGGACGGTTCCGAATTCATACGCCAGCCCCCGCTCCCCGGCGATCTCGAAGCTGCGGGGGATGCGCTCGTCGTCGGGCATGAAGCCCATGAGGCCCGCCACCAGGGCCCTGGGGGTGCCGTGGCCCGCGCCGGTGGAGGCGAAGGAGCCGGCCAGCAGGATCCTGGCCCTCACCGGCTCGCCGCCCACCAGGCGGCGGGCGATCTGCCCCATCCGCACCGCCCCGGCGGTGTGGGAGCTGGACGGCCCCACCATCACAGGGCCGAGAATATCAAAAATGGACATACGCGCTCCCCCTCCCTGTGGTTTTTATGAAATATCGGCTAATTCCAGATATTTATACCCGTCCGAGGCGATGTGCTCCTTGCGGGCCTGGATGTTGTCGCCCAGGAGCATATCGAAGACCCGGGCCGTCTCCTCCGCGTCGGCGGGAAGCACCTTCACAAGCCGGCGGGTCTGGGGGTTCATGGTGGTCATCCACATCATGTCCGGGTCGTTTTCGCCAAGGCCCTTGGACCGGGCCACGGTGTACTTCTTCCCCGAGAGCTTATCGAGGATGTCCGCCTTCTCCTTTTCGGTGTAGGCGAACCAGGTCTTATCGCCGGAATTGATCTCGTAAAGGGGCGACTCGGCGATAAAGACGCGCCCCTCTGCGATGAGGGCCGGCATAAGCCGGTAGATCATGGTGAGGATCAGCGTCCTGATTTGATAGCCGTCGTAGTCGGCATCGGTGCAGATGATGACCTTGCTCCACCGGAGGGAATCGAGATCGAAGGCCGTCAGGTCGCTTTTGAGCTTCACGGGCACGGAAACACCGCAGCCCAGAACCTTCACAAGATCGGTGATGATATCTGATTTAAAGATCCTGGCGTAGTCTGCCTTGAGGCAGTTCAAAATCTTGCCCCGCACGGGCATGACGCCCTGGAATTCCGCGTCGCGGGAAAGCTTCACGCTGCCCAGGGCCGAGTCGCCCTCCACGATGTAGAGCTCCGTCTTCGTGGCGTCGTGGGAGCGGCAGGGAACAAATTTCTGGACGCGGTTGGCGATATCGATATTGCCGGAGAGCTTTTTCTTGATGGTGACCCGGGCCTTCTCGGCCTGCTCGCGGCTCCGCTTGTTCACCAGGATCTGGTCGCAGATCCGATCCGCCTCGGCCTTGTGCTCGATGAAGTAGATCTCCAACTGGGAGCGGAAGAACTCCGTCATAGCCGTCTGGATGAATTTATTGGTGATGGCCTTTTTTGTCTGGTTCTCGTAGCTCGTCTGGGTGGAGAAGCAGTTGGTGACCAGAATGAGGCAGTCGGCGATGTCCTGGAAGCCGATCTTCGTCTCGTTTTTCTGGTATTTCCCGCTCTGCCGCAGGTAGGCGTCCACGGCGGAGACGAAGGCGCTTTTGGCGGCCTTGTCCGGCGCGCCGCCGTGCTCCAGCCAGGAGGAGTTGTGGTAATACTCGATGACGTTGACCGTATTGGAAAAGCAGAAGGCGGCGGACAGCTTCACCTTGTATTCCGGCTTGTCCTCCCGGTCGCGGCCTTTTCTCTCCCCCTCGATGAAATAGGGGGCGGTGAGGGGGTTGTCCCCGGCCAGCTCCGTGACGTAGTCCAGGATGCCGTGCTCGTATACATATTCCTTTTCCTCAAATTTGTTCCCCGTCTGGAAGCGGAAGACGAATTTCACGCCGGGGTTTACCACGGACTGCTTTTTCAGCACGTCCTCGAAATATTCCCGGGGGATGTTGGTGTCGGTGAACACCTCCCGGTCAGGCCGCCACCTCATGCGGGAGCCTGTGCGGCGTCCGCTGTAGGGCTCGCCGGAAAGGCCGCCGATGTTCTCGCCCTTTTCAAAATGGAGGGAATACTTCTTCCCGTCCCGCCAGACGGTGACGTCCATGTACTCCGAGCTGTACTGGGTGGCGCAGGTGCCCAGGCCGTTGAGGCCGAGGGAGTACTCATAGTCCCCGCCGTTGTCGTTTTTATATTTGCCGCCGGCGTACAGCTCGCAGAAAACCAGCTCCCAGTTGTAGCGCTTCTCCACGCTGTTCCAGTCCACGGGACAGCCCCGGCCGAAATCCTCCACCTCGATGGAGCCGTCGGAGAAGCTGGTCAGGACGATCTGGTTGCCGTGGCCCTCCCGGGCCTCGTCGATGGAGTTGGAGAGGATCTCAAAGACCGAGTGCTCGCACCCCTCCAGCCCGTCGGAGCCGAAGATGACACCGGGGCGCTTGCGCACCCGGTCGGCGCCCTTGAGCTGGCTGATGCTTTCGTTGCCGTACTCCTGCTTTACGCCTTTTTTCATACTTTTCACCTATATGTTGTGTTTGTTTTACAGTTTTGGTAGTTTATTATACCATATCTTTTGCAATAAATCAAGCCCCGGCGCACATAATAGGCTCAGACGCGATAAGGCTTTCAATGAGACCGGTGTCCGAAGGTTGAAAGACAGACAAACGCCCGCAGGACGAATGGTCAAAAGCCGAAAAAAGGAGCCGCGCCTTGTTCTGGCGACAAGGCCCATCTCCTGAAAACGCGTCTTTAAAGAAGGGAGGGGCGAAAGTTCCTCCCTTTTAGAAATACCGTCAAAACGGCTATATGCGTAAAGGATGCCGGTTGTTTATCGTTTCTTAAAAAATTAACCCCTTTATTGTTAAGCGAACAAGGGGTATAATGGGAGCAAATCGGAAGAAGGCGGTGCGTTATGTACAACATCCTCATCTGCGACGACGACCGGGATATCGTGGCGGCGCTGAAAATATATCTATCCGGACAGGACTACAACCTTTTTGAGGCGTACACCGGCAGGGAGGCCCTGGAGGCGGTGGCCCGGAACGACATCCACCTCATTTTGATGGACATCATGATGCCGGAGCTGGACGGCATTGCCGCCACCAGCAAGCTCCGGGAGGAATACAACATCCCCATCATCCTGCTGACGGCCAAGAGCGAGGACACGGACAAGGTGCTGGGCCTCAACGTGGGGGCGGACGACTACATCACCAAGCCCTTCAACCCCGTGGAGGTGCTGGCCCGGGTGAGAAGCCAGCTGCGCCGCTATACCATGCTGGGCGGTATGGAGCGCCGTCCCGACCACTACGTCATCGGCGGCATAGACCTGGACGACGCGGGCAAGACCGTCACCGTGGACGGAGAGCCGGTGAGCCTCACGCCCACGGAGTTCGCCATTCTGCGGCTTTTGATGCAAAACCCCGGCAAGGTCTTCTCCTCCGGGGCCATTTACGCCCACGTCTCCGGCGGCTACGCCCTGTCTGCCGAGAGCTCCATCGCCGTACATATCCGGCATCTGCGGGAGAAAATTGAGATCACGCCCTCGGAGCCCCGGTATATCAAGGTGGTCTGGGGCCAGGGCTACAAGATCGAGGGGGATAGCAAATGAGCATGAAAAAGCTTACCTGTTCCTTCCCCGCCAAGGTGGCGGCCGTCTTTCTCTGGGTGCTCTGCGGCGTGGGCGGCGGGCTGTGCGCGGCCATCGCCTGCGCGGCGTACATCTGTGAGCTTTACGCCGTCCCCTCCCATTGCGGATGGCTCCAGGCGGCCATCGACTGGCTCAGGGAAGAGCACCGGCTGGACAACTATCAGCTGGAGCTGATGGAGGAGCACGACAGGGTCTTTTCCATTATCTTCGATATGCGCGTGTCCTCCATCGTTCTGGCGGTGCTGGCGCTTGTTCTTTTCATCCTGCTCTTCATCTTCCTCATGCGCGCCGCCGGCAGGCGGGCCGGGACAGAGGGGATTACCCTGAGCTTCTTTGACCGGATCCCCCTGGAGATCGTCCTGGCCGTCCAGTTTTTCGCCCTTTTTTCTCTCACCTACGCCTTTGTGGAGACAGGCGCTGCCTGGGGCCCCGACGATTTGGTAATCGTAACGCTGCTGGTGTGCCTGGAGGGCGCGGCGGCGCTGCTGGTGCTGCTGGCGGGGCTCTACACCTTCGCCGCCCGGGTCAAGGCCGGCGGGTGGTGGCGCTGCACCCTTACCTATATGTGTCTGCGGCTCCTGTGGCGGTGCCTGCGGGGCACGTCCCGGTTCCTTCTGCGGCTTTTCCGAGCCCTGCGCCTTGAGTGGCGGGCGGCGCTGGCGGTCACCGGGTTCTTCTTCGCCAATCTTCTGTCGTTTCTGGTGTTTGATAACAGTGAAACGGTGCTGTCGTTCATGATGTACGCCATCCTGTGGTTTTCCGCCTTTGTGGTCGTGGTGTTCAGCGCCAATCAGTTCCGCCGGCTCCGGGAGGGCGGCAAGAAGCTGGCCGCCGGGGAGCTGGATCACAAGGTGAACACGGATAAGATGTACTTCGACTTCCGGCTCATGGGCGAGGATCTCAACTCCATCGGCGAGGGCATGAGCGCGGCGGTGGAACAGCGGATGCGCTCCGAGCGGCTGAAGACGGAGCTCATCACCAACGTCAGCCACGACATCAAAACACCGCTGACAAGCATCGTCAACTATGTGGATCTTCTGCAAAAGGAGCACACGGACGAGGAGGAGGTTCAGTATCTGGACGTCTTGAAGCGCCAGTCGGAGAAGCTGCGGCGGCTCACCCTGGATCTGGTGGAGGCCAGCAAGGCCAGCACCGGCAATCTGCCCACGGAGCTTGTCCCCACCAGCGCCGGGGAGCTGATCAATCAGGCGGTGGCGGAGTACGCCGACCGGTTCGCCCAGTGCGCCCTGGATCCCATCGTCACCCTGCCGGAGAAGCCCGTCTCCGTCCTGGCGGACGGGCGGCACCTGTGGCGGGTACTGGACAATCTCTTCAACAACGCGGTCAAATACGCCCAATCCGGGACGCGGGTCTACATCGACGTGCGGCGCCTGGACGGGGACGCCGTGATCTCCGTGAAGAACATCTCCCGGGACAGGCTCAACGTCTCCGCCGACGAGCTTATGGAGCGCTTCGTCCGGGGCGACGAGAGCCGTCATACGGAAGGGTCCGGGCTGGGACTCTCCATCGCCCGGTCGCTGACGGAGCTTATGGGCGGGAAATTTGACATCAGCATCGACGGCGATCTTTTCAAGGCGGAGATCCGGCTGAAGCTTGTATAAATCGCAAAGGAAATCAGGATATGAAAACAAAAAACAAACGTTGGACGGGTCTTCTGATCCTGGGGGCCGTTCTCATCCTGCTGTGGGCCGCGGTGAACGCCCTGGGGGGCATCGATGGGGTGAAGCGGCTTTGGAACCGCGGCCGCGCCTTCGCGGACATCGACGACGAGGACATCCGGGAGGCGTTCCTGGAGATCAGCGAGAAAAACCCGGAGGCACAGGGATATCTGGACGGCTACAAGGGCGTCACGGACTACGACCTGACGCTGGATCTCACCGGGGAGTTGACGGCGGGCCAAATTCCCTACTATACCCAGTGGGACAGCCGCTGGGGCTACTGTAAGTACGGCTCCGGCCTCATCGGCTGGACAGGCTGCGGGCCCACGGCCCTCAGTATGGTGGCTATGGGCCTCACCGGCGACGGGACGCTGACGCCGGCGTATCTGGCGGATTTCGCCGTCAACGAGGGCTACTGCGTGGCGGGCAACGGCACCGCCTGGCTCCTCTTCTCCCAGGGCGCGGAAAAATTGGGCCTCCAGGCCAAGGAGCTCATTCTCTGGGAGGCCACCATGCGCGCCGAGCTGGAGGCCGGCCGGCCCATCATCTGCATCATGGGGCCGGGGCACTTCACCGAGACGGGCCACTACATCGTCCTCACCGGCGCCACCCCGGAGGGCTTCACTGTCCTGGATCCCTACCGCCCCTCCAACTGCAAGACCTGGGCCTACGACGACATAAAGGACGAGATCAGAAACCTCTGGTCATACACAGTATAAAAATTGACATTTTGACACACCGATGCCCGGGGCCGTTCGGCCCCGGGCATCAATGCTCTGCGAGATAAAAACATTTCTCGCCCTATTCCGCGTTTTTGGCGGGCTCCCGGATAAGGCCCGAGGCCCTCCTCCACCGGCCGGACAGCAGGCGCGTGGAGAAGAGGATCGAGCGCAATACCCAATCGGAGCACATGCCGATCCAGTAGCCCATAGCGCCCAGCTCCGGCATCCCGGGGAACCGGTCTGTGGTGAGCAGGAACGCCAGCGTCACGCGCATGGTGAACATGGACGCCACCGCGCAGACCATCACATATTTCACGTCGCTGGTGGCTTTCAGGATGGACGGAGCCGTGAAGGACAGCGGGTACAGGAAAAACTGAAAGATCAGGCAGAAATAGAGGCACTGCCTCCCGATGGCCTTGGCCTCCTCCGCGTAGCCGTAGAGCTGTGTCAAAAGCGGCATGAGCGCCAGGATCGTCCCCACGCATATCCCGTTGGCCACATAGGAGATGAGGAACATCCGCTTCATGTAGTATTTTACCTGATCCGAATCCCCCGCGCCCACCGACTGGCCGATGACCGTGAGGCAGGACGTCCCCACGCCGCTGCCCACCACGGAGGCGAAGTTGTTGATTTGGTTGGCGATGGCGTTTCCGTTGGCCTGGATGTTGATATGGATAAGGGCCCCCGTCTCGTCGATCCCCGTGATGCTCTTGGCGCCCGTGGCGTACACACCGGCGTTGACAAACGTGTTGGTCATGAGCTTTCCCAGCTGAAAAAGCGCCGTCTCCACGCCGCTGGGTACAGCCAGCCGCAAAATGCTCCTGATCATGGCCCCGTCGAACCGAAACCGCTCCGCAAGGCGCACGCGCACGGCGTTGTCCCTTCCGCCCAGCAGTACCAGCATGAAGACCGCCGGTATCGCCCGGCAAAAAAGCGTGGCAAGCCCCGCGCCCAGAACGCCCATATTCAGCACAAACAGGAAAATGGCGTTGAGGCCCACGTTGACCACACAGCTGATGGCCGCGCTGGCCATAGTGGAAAAGCTCTTTCTTTGCGCCCGCAGCAGCGCCGCGCAGGCGTTGAACAGGCCGATAAAGGGGAACGAGGCAGCGGTCACATAAAAATACGTCCGCTGATAGGAGAAGGTGGAGGCGTCCACGTTGCCGTAAAACAGCTTCAGAATGGGCCTGTTCAGCACAAGACAGACGCCGCCCACAGCCAGGGAGACACAGATGACCAACATCAGCAGCTGCTTTGCCACCTTATTGGCCCGCTCCCGGTCGCCGGCGCCCAGGGCCTGGGAGGTAACGATGGCCCCGCCTGTGGCAAAGGCGGAGAAGAGTTGGATGATCAGGTTATTGATATAATCCACATTGCCGATGGCGTTGCTGGCGTTGCTCCTGACGGCCTGGGTGGCGTTCATGTTGGAGACCATCAGCGAGTCGAAAAAGCCCAGCGAGGTGGAAAAGATCTGCTCGATCACAATGGGCGCCACAAGCCACAGAAGCTGTTTTGCCGTGAAAAGTGTATATTTTCGTTGGGACGCTTCCATATACGATCCCTCCCGCGTCTCACATCACAAAATTGAATTTTACCAAACGCGGCGGGAGTTTACAACTGTTTTTCTTGCTGATAAAAACTGTGTTTCTTGCTGTTTTTTCTGTCCGTGACCCTATTTCAGCGCCTCGCTCAGGCTCTCCGGGATCCCCCTGGGGCCGCGCACAGCGAAAATGCCATACTCCCTTCCCAGAACGTCGAAGGTGAACCGGTCGGGCTCATACCGCTTTTGCAGTTTGATCCGCATGACGGCGGACATGCGCACCTCCCCGTTGTCAAAGCGGAAGGGGATATTTGTTTTTGTAACCCTGCATTTGTAAAGGATGACCGACACCGGGGCGGCCACGTAGAGAAAGACCGTGTCGCCGGTCTTGATGCCTCTCCCCTGCTTCCAGTCGATCTCCTCCGCTTCGTCAAAGGCCCTCTGCACGTCGTAATATTTGGGGTTGGCGGGGACGATCCACTCCTTCGGCGGTCTGTGCTTGTGCCGCGTCTCCCCGGACGCCGTAGCCAGGAAGCTCTCGTCCAGCCAGCGGCAGATCTCCTCCAGCGCCACCGTGCCGTCCAGCAGGATGGAGATCCAGTTCCCCCGGCCGAAGTGATAGCCCCGGAAAAAGCCCTCCTGCTGAGTAAGCAGATCCGCCAGAAGCGCGTCCTCCAGCTTCACATTCAGAATATCTACGGTGTCCCCGCTCTCCAGCCCCAGCTTCGTCCCCGGTACGTCCATGAACAGGGCGAACCATTTCCGGTTGTCCCGGTGCCGGAGGACGGCGTAGCCCGGATACCGCGCCCACAGATATTCCGGGGAGGCGCGGTATTTTTTCCCGGCATAGGCCAACAGCTTTTCTCTAAGTTCATTCATATATGCTTCTCTCCACCCCCGGCTTTGACGCCCGCCGGGGCTTCTATTTTTATTAAATTGTACCATTCCCAAAAAGTAATGTCAACCGGGATACGACATGATCGCGCCTTTTCATAAGGCGCGATCAAATGATGCCTCCTATTGAAATTTGGCGGAAAAAGGTTTACTGTCAGTATGAATGAACAGTGTAACGGGAAACGAGGCGCGGGTATGAAAACAGACAAAACGGAGCTATTTGAAAAGACGCCGGTCACCGGGGCGGTTCTGGCGCTGGTGATCCCCACGGTGATCAGTCAAATCATTACGGTCATCTACAATATGGCGGACACATTTTTTATCGGACAGCTGAACGACCCCAATCAGGTGGCCGCCGCGTCCCTCTCCCTGCCGCTGTTTCTGCTGACAACGGGCCTTGCCAACCTCTTCGGCATCGGCGGCGCCAGCCTCATCTCCCGCAGTCTGGGGCTGGGGGATGTGGAAAAGGCCCGGAGGGCCTCGGCGTTCTGTATCTGGACGGCTGCCGCGTCGGCGCTTCTTTACGGGGCCGCCATCTACGCCTTCCGGGGAGCGATCCTCCCGGCGGTGGGCGCGGACGCGGATACCTTCGGCTTCTGTGAGAGCTATCTCTTCTGGACATTGACCGTGGGCGCGGTACCCACGGTGCTGAACGCGGCGCTGGCGCATCTTGTGCGGGCGGAGGGGTATTCCGGCCAGGCCAGCTTCGGCGTGGCCCTGGGCGGCGGCCTCAATATCCTGCTGGATCCGGTATTCATCTTCGGCTTCCGGCTCCAGATCACCGGCGCGGCCGTGGCCACCATGCTCTCCAACCTTATCGCCACGCTGTATTTTATCGTCCTGATCCTTGCGCGGCGGGACAGGTTCCACCTGACGCTGGATCCCCGGTATTACGCCGTCTCCGGCGGCATCGCCAGGGAGGTACTGCTGGTGGGTCTGCCCAGCTCCATCATGAACCTGATGGGCATCTTCTCCAACATCACCCTCAACAAGCTTTTAGTCCACTACTCCAACGCCGCCGTAGCCGGCATCGGCATCGCCAAAAAGATCGACATGCTGGCCTTCGCCATCGCCAACGGCCTCTCCCAGGGCGTCATCCCCCTGATCGGCTACAATTACGCCGCCGGGAATACCCGGCGCATGCGGGACGCCATCAAAGTGACGCTGCTTATCAGTCTTGGTGTCACGACGGTGGGGGCGATCCTCCTGTTCACCTGCGCCGGGCCCCTGGTACGGGCGTTCATCCAGGACGCGGAGACCGTGCGCTACGGCAGTATGTTCCAGCGCATCATCTGCATCACCGGGCCCTTTACGGCCATCACCACGGTGATCATCTCCATCTTCCAATCCGTGGGCCAGAAGGGCAAGCCGCTGATCCTGTCCATGCTGAGAAAGGGCGGGCTGGACGTGCCGTTTATGTTCCTCTTAGACGCCCTGGGCGGCGCGGACGCCATCGCCTGGGCCACGCCTATCGCCGACTGCGGGGCCATGCTGGTGGGGCTGGCGCTGTTTGTCCCCCTGTGGAAGCGGATGGAAAAAACCGGCGAAGCCTCCTCGCCGCGGCCGTAACCGCCTTCAGCCGGTGACGGTGAAGCCCGCGTCCTCTGCGGAGGCCTCGCCGAAGCTGGCAAAATCCGTCAGGTGGATGATCTTCCGGCGGGAACCGGCGCTGCCGCTCCGGAGGATCTCCGTGGGCGTCCCCCGGCGGAAGGTGTCCAAAAAGCCCGTGTGGAGGAAGTTCATACAGCAGTTGTAGACAAGCGTCGTGTCCTTTTGCGCCCGCACCATGTAGAGCACATAGCCCCGGACATGTTCGGCGTCCCGTGGGGCGTAGACGTTTCCGGAGACGCGGTCCCCTGCGTCATCCAAGAGGATCCCATGGGTGACGGCGTACCCGCCCTGAAGCTCCCGGATGGACGAGCGGCGCGTCTCCCCCTTTTGCTCGTAGACCAGGGCCCCGGTGGGCTGGGGACTCCCCGTGTCCGGGCGGATCGCGCGGGTAAGCTGTGTGGACTGCCAGCAGTCAAAGCCGTCCCCGTATTTGGGCCCGCCCTCAAGATAGCGGAAAAAGTGGAGGATGAGAAGCCTCTGCCCCGGCAGCTCCGCCACGGCGGTGCACAATTCTATTTTCGTCCCGTCCGGCATCGTCTCCGGCTCGCGGAAGGTATACTGGATCCGGGCGGCGTCCTTAAAGAGCGCGGCCTCCTCCGGGGTCAGCAGCTCCGCCGCCTCCGTCGGGAGGCTGTGGGAGAGCTCCGGATCGGCGGCGGGGACAAAGGGCTGGGAGGCCGGGATACTGAGGGCGATGCCCCCGAAATACGCCCCCACCGTCAGCGCAATAAACACGGCCAGCGCGGCCACAGCCGCCGGCCAGTCCCCCAGGTGCACCGGGGCGTTGCGGAGCGCGTAGCCCGTATCCCCCAGAGCCTTCGGGAGCTTAAAGAGATTCACCACGATACCCACATATAAAATCAGCAGTGCGAAGCCCAAAATCCCCATGTTCCCCGCGTTCAAAAGACCCAGAAGCGCCACCAATATCTGCATGGCGATGAGCCAGTTTACAGCGGTAAGCCGCCGCTCCGCCCCGGCCCGGTCGAAGACCCGGGCCAGCCCCGCGCGGAGGGCAAACAGCTGGGTGAGTTGGAGGGCCGTGCCGGCGAGATAGAAGTGCACCGCAAGGCTCCCGCCGTCAAAGGGCGTGGCGGCCGCCATGTCTGCCGCCAGCGTGAGGATAAGCCGCAAAACCGACAGCACCCAGCAGACACGGAAGCCCCCGTTCTCCCGGCGCAGAGGCCGCAGGCCCAGGTACATCAGGATAAGGCCCACCCCGGGCAGGAACATATCCAGGTTCAAAAAATTTAAGGTGACGGTGGTGAGCAGAATCCCCCATACAATGAACCGGACAGGCCGCCGCCAGGGGTCCACCTCCAGCTCCCGCGGTTCGGGTGTCAGCTCCCTCAGAAGCTCGTCCATGCGGTCATCCATCCCACTCACCTCCCATCAGCTCCCGAAGCCGCCGCTTGAGGCGGTACAGCTTCCCCTCTACGGCCCGCTCGGTGGCGCCCAGCTCCGCCGCGATCTGGGCGGTGGACTGGCAATAGTAATATTTGCGGTAAAGAAGCCGCCTGTCGGAGGCGGAGAGGGTGTTCAGGGCCTTTTTCAGGCTCTCCGCCCGCTCCCGGCGCAAAAGCTCCTCCTCCGGGGTGGCACCCCCCGGCAGGCTCTCGTCCAGCTCCGTCTCCTCGCTCCTCTTCCGGCGCGTCCGTGAGACGGCGGCGTTCCGGGCCACGGCCGCCACAAAGGGCTTCAGGGGCCGCGCCGGATCCAGCGTTCTCCCGGCGGAAAGGAGCTTTAAATACACGTCGTTGACGCACTCCTCCGCGTCCCGGGGATCCGGCAGAATGGCGTCCACGATGTACCGGATCAGCGCCCCGAAGCGCTGTCTCAGGCCCTCCGCCGCCTCCGGTTCTCCCCTTTTGATCCGTTCAATGAGTTCCTCGTCCACCGTCTCACCTCTTCTCTATCCTACAATACGCCCAAACCCGAAAAATCCCACGAAAAAAGGCGGGATAATTTTCCCGCCTTTTTTGTTTTTCAAAGCTTATTCCAGCCGTCCCGCGGCCTTCAGGAACTCCATGATGATGTTCACCGCGCCGTCAACGCCCACTTTGGAGACGTTGACGGACAGGTCGTGTCCCTGTGCCTGGCCCCAGTTCTCGCCGGTGAAGTTCTTGTAGTAGTTCTGGCGGCCCCGGTCCAGCTTGCGCAGCTGCTGTTCGGCGGCCTTGTCCTCCAGCTTGTACTCCTCCTTGCACTGGCGGAGCCTGTCGTCGTAATCGGCGTAGAGGAACACCTTGACGCAGTCCGGGTCGTCCCGCAGCAGGTAGTCCGAACAGCGGCCGATGATGACGGCGCTGCCCTTTTTGGCGATCTCCTGGATGACGTGGGCCTGGGCGGAAAAGGCGGTGTAGCTCATGGGGATGTCGTAGCCGGTGTGGATGCCGTGCATGTTGTAGGAGCCGGCGGCCAGATTGAAGAGGAAGGAGCCGGTGATGTTCTCCTCCAGCTTTCCGATGTAGTCCGGGGAGAGGCCGCTCTTCTCCGAGGCCAGGTCGATGATCTTTCTGTCAAACAGGGGGATGCCCAGATTCGCCGCCAGCTTGCTCCCGATGACGGTGCCGTGCGCCCCGTAGGCGCGGCTTATGGCGATGATGGTCTTTTTCATAGCCGACCCTCCTTGTGCGATTTCGCTAAAAAGCGGGAGCCAAGTCCTCCGCTCTTTATTTAAATATACCACACCTCACCGGATTTTGCAAGATTTTACCGTTATAAAATTCAATTTTATTTTTCGCCCGGAAGATTTCTTTGACTTTTTGGGGGAAAGCTGATACACTATACGAACACCAAACTGCAACGCTGAAAGGATGTAACAAGATGTCAGCCCCTGCCTTCAAGCCAACAGATATCCTCCTGCCCGTCACCGGCGATATGACCGATTGGAGCGTCATCGCCTGCGACCAGTTCACCTCGGAGCGGGAATATTGGGACAGGGTGGAGAAACGCTGTGCGGACAAGCTTTCCACCTGCCACATGATCCTGCCGGAGGCGTATCTGGGAACAGTCTCGCCCCTGGACATGGCCCAGCGGGCCAACGCCGCCATGCGGAGCCTTTTGGAGATGGACGTCTTTGAGACGCTCCCCTCCTCCTATGTCTATGTGGAGCGCCACGTCACCGGCGGGGTGCGCCGGGGCCTGGTGGGAGCGCTGGATCTGGACGCCTACGACTACTCCCCCCGTTCCGTCTCCCCCGTGCGGGCCAGCGAACGAACCGTGGCCGACCGTCTGCCGCCCCGGATGAAGATCCGGGAAAACGCCCCGCTGGAGCTGCCGCACATCATGGTGCTCATCGACGATCCGGCGCTCTCCGTGGTGGAGCCCCTGCACGCCCGCACTCACTCCCTTCGGAAGCTGTACGACTTCGACCTGATGGAGGACGGCGGCCATATCACCGGCTGGCAGGTCGCCGGCGAGGAGGCCCGGCGGGTGGACGATGCCTTCGCGAAGCTGGCCGAAAAAGACGTGCAGATCGTCATCGGCGACGGCAACCACTCCCTGGCGGCGGCCAAGGAGCTTTGGAACGAGACAAAAGCCCATCTTTCGCCGGAGGAGGCGGCCCGCCACCCGGCCCGGTACGCCCTGGTGGAGCTGAACAACGTCTACGACCCCGGCATCGTCTTTGAGCCCATCCACCGGGTGGTCTTTGGCGTGGACACGGAAAAGCTCCTGGAGCTGATGCGCCAGAAGCTGGAGATCCCCGGCGGGTGGGAGATCGAGTACGTCACCGGCGGGGAAAAGCGCGGCAAGCTCCACCTCCGGGGCCGGAGCTTCGGCGGTATGATCGAGCTTTTGCAGAGCTTTATCGAGGAGTACGCCGCCCTGGTGGGCGTCGGGGACGTGGACTATATCCACGACGAGGCCTCGCTTATAAAGCTCACCCAGGAACCGGACACCATAGGCTTCCTGCTCCCCGCCATGGACAAAGCGGAGCTTTTCAAAACCGTCATCTCCGACGGCGTGTTCCCCAAAAAGAGCTTCTCCATCGGCCACGCCCGGGACAAGCGCTACTACCTGGAGTGCCGGAAAATCAAATAAGAGTTCGACAATGCGCCGCGGGCTGTCCTGTTATTTGCCGAAGTATTTTTGCAGGAAATATGCCGGGGCGCAGCTCCAGGCGTGGCAGTAGCTGTTGACGATGGTGCCTCCATAGGGGGATTCGCCGGGGTCGTCCGGGTTCCAAAGCTCCCAGAAGGTGTCGGCCCCCTCCTTGACCATGCCGCCCCAATAGGAGCGCAGTACCGCCAGGGCCTTTTCGCGCTGGCCGCAGGAGATGAGCGCGTCCACATAGTGGTGGAACATATAGGGCGTGACCATTTTCTCGGCGTCTGCCTCGTGTTCGATGGCGCAAAGCAGTTTTGCCGCCTCCTGCCCCTCCACGGCGCCCCCCAGCACCATCCAGATCTGGCTTGCCCAGGAGATCTGCTTTTCCTCTCCGCTGACGAAAAATCCTCCGCCGTCCCGTAACCGAGTTACGGCGGCGGATTTCTTTTCGGCGTACTCCGCCCGGAGGTTCCGCACCTCATCAGCCATTCCCAGCGCCGCCGCCAATTCAATAGCGGCTTGAACACAGTAGAGGTAGATCCCCTGTGCCGGCGCCTGCTTGTTGAGCCTCAGGTTCCAGTCCACAAAGCACCAGCCCAGCCTGTCGCTGTCCCGCACAACGCCCCGGTCATCAAAGGATACCTTAGCGATCTCGATCTGTCTCTTTGCTATGGGCCACAGCTCCCGCGCGGTATCGCCGTCATGAGTGACGCTCACATAGTCGCGCAGGGCCGCCACAAATAAGAGCGAATAATCGAACATCCGGGTGTCGTCCACCTCGATCCGAGGCTCCAGGAACAGGCACGCGCCGACTGCCCCATCCGGCAGTGTGTCGCCCGCCAGAAGATAGAGGCACGCCTTGACCATGTCATAGTTTTTGTAGGTCTCATAGTTTGCCAGCGCCTGAAGCCGCAGGTCGCCCATCCACAGCCGCCTGTCCCGTTTCGGCCCGTCCTCAAAAACCGTCTGCATACACTCCCGCAGGGTCCGACAGGCGACGGTATAGATTTGCTCAAGCTCCGCATCCTTGCAGGGATAGGGCACCAGGGCTCCGTCGTCGGCGCTGGTCACTGTATCCGCCATTACATACTCCACGGTGAGATCGTATTTTGAGCTGAGATCAAGGGCCTCGATCTGAAGATAGCGGAAGGCGTACCTGCGCGGCAGACTGATTTCCGCAGGAAGTACGTCGATGTGGATCTCCTCCTGCTGGATCCAGCCCCGGCTTATCCATCCGTGGTATTCAGCGGCGTTTTCAGAAAGCTCGCACGCCCGTTCGGCAAATTTCAGTCTCAGCCACGCCGGGGCGTCCGGGTGGGAGCCTGTATAGGAAAGCTTCAGTGTCACATACCCCACATAATGATCCCCGAAATCAAGGCACAGGCTTTCTCCGGCCTTGAGTGTCCTCCCCCGGTAAGGCGTCAGGGGCGAAATGCACAGTTGATGAAGCTTTGGGAGGAGGGCGGCGGCTTTTTTCAGGAATTTCTCGTTTCTTGCCATGGGGCACCTCATTTCACGATTTGCAAAAGCTCTGAAAAAGCCTTCATGTTGTAATTTCCCGCTTCGGCACGGGCCGCGTCGCCCACACAGGCCACGTCAAAGCCTCCGGCGTGGCCGGCCTGGGCCCCGGATACGGCGTCCTCCACCACAAGGCAATCCCTTGGGGGCAAGTCCAGCATCTGTGCGGCCTTCAGAAAAACCTCCGGGTCAGGCTTGGAGCGCGTGATGTTATTTCCGTCGGAGACCGCGTCAAAATACCCGCCCAGCCCGATCTGCTGGAGGATAAAGGGCGTATTTTTGCTGGACGAGCCGATGGCCAGCTTGAGGCCCAAGTCGTTCAGCTCCTGGAGCGTGGCGTTGACCTCGTCCGGCAGGTCGGCGGGACTCATGTTCTTTAAATACTCCTTATAAAGCTCATTCTTCTGCTCCGCCAGAGCCTCTTTCTCGGCGTCACTGAGCGCGGGGCCGGTGTACCGCTCCAAAATGATCTCCAGGCTCGCCATCCGGGATACGCCCCGGAGCCGGTTATTGATCTTCCGGTCAAAGGGTACGCCGATGGAGTCGGCCATAGCCTTCCAGGCCAGATAGTGGTACTCATCCGTTGAGCAGAGCACGCCGTCCAAATCGAAGATGATGGCTTTGTATTTCATGGTCATTTCCTCAGTTAAGATAGTCCTTCCCGCAGAAGGGATCCACGGGGCTTGTTCCGGTAAAGGCGCTCCGGCCCGTTATCTTCTCCATCACCGCGCGGCAGAAATGGGGTTCCGCGCTGTACGCGTTTATGTACGTTCCGATCATGGGCGCGTCAAAGAGATGATAGGGATTTGCGGTGCTTATCATGATAACGGGCACCTCGGAGGTGAGCCAGGGCGCGTCGTCGCCCAGTCCGAAGCAGACGTTCCAGTTGAGGCGCAGAGTGGTGTTGTTGGAGGCGTTCTGCATGTTGACGATGTAGACGTATAAATCGTAGCTCTCCCGCGCCTCGCCGACGCTCCTGTACATCTCGTGCATGAGCTTCCCTTTTTCGGGAGAGAGCTCCGGGGCCATAAAATCCTCCACCGCGATAGATACCCGCCTGTCCCGGACGGTGACCTCAAAGCCCTCGGCCTCAAAAAGCTCCTTCCAACGCCTCACCAGGGCGTCCTCCGGGTCGAGGCTCTTCTGGATAACGTTGAGATAGACCCGTCTATACCTTTTGGGAGATACAGGCAAAAGCCCCTCCCTGTCGCGGACCAGCGTCACGGCCCTGTCTGCCACACTCTCAGCCCACGCGCGGTGCTCAGCGCTCCCCACGACGGAGAGGGCCTCTGGTCCCGGGGCCAGCGTTCCCGCCCGCTTTTTATCGGGAAGTCCCAGGGCGGCCTTCACGGCGAGTATCCTTGTCACCGCCTCATCCAGGCGCTCCATAGACAGGATGCCGTTTTTGATGCCCTCCAGCAAAAAGCGGTAGTCCTCATCCAGATCCTTGTTGAAAAGGATCATATCCGCCCCGGCTTCTATGGCTGTGGGAATGGCCAGGGCGCGAGGCATGGCGGAGGTGAAGCCCACCATGGGCGTGGCGTCGGTGGATACAAGGCCGTTGAAGCCCAGCTCCCCGCGCAAAAGTCCGGTGAGCAGGGGCTTACTCAGGGAGGCCGGCATCAGCCGCTCCCGCGGCTTTGAATCCGGGGCGAGCCTTTTGACCCACGCAGGCTGGGCGATATGGCCCACCATCACCGTCATGGCTCCTCTGTCGATGAGGCTCTTATAGACCTTCCCATAGGTCTCCGTCCACTCCTCCACCGGCAGGGAATTGACGCTGGTGAGCAGGTGCTGATCCCGCTCGTCCACACCGTCGCCGGGGAAGTGCTTGACGGATACCGCGACGCCGCACTCACGGGCGGCATCCATATAGCGGGAGGCGCAGGCGATGACCCGCTCCGGGTCGGAGCCGAAGGTTCGGGTGTTGGTGATGGGATTGCGGAACTCCATGTCGATGTCCACGATGGGCGCGAAGGACCAGTTGAGGCCCAGCGCCGCCCCCTCGGAGCAGGCGGCCTTGCCCATCCTGTAAGCGTCCTCCGGATCCCCCGTGGCCGCCACGGCCATAGGAGCGCCGAAGCTGGTTCCCTCTACGGCGAGGCCGTTTCCGCCGCACTCTGTGTTGGCGGCCAGCAAAAGCGGGATCTTGGCCATGTCCTGGATCTTCCGGTGGGTGGCCTGGATATACCCCGCCGGCCCGGAGCGGTACATCATGCCGCCCACGCCGATGTCCCGGAGCTGATGGGCAAGGGCGTTTTCATCGTCCGTAAAGCCCATGGGACAGAAGACCTGCCCGGCCTTTTGCTCCAGGGTCATGTCCGCCAGGGTATCGTTGACCCATTTGATTTGTCTGTCATTCAGAAAAAATGGGTTCGCTCGTAAATCGACCACAGGGTTTACCCCCTTTTTTGATTTCATCCCCTTCTCAGGAAGGGGATGAGGTTTATTTTCTCGGTGAAAGTATCTTCTTCAAAAGCCCCTCGTTGTTGAGATATATAAGGAACAGCACCAGCAGCACAGCGTTGATAATGGACTGGGTGGAGGCGCTGACCTCGTTTGAAAAAGCGGCGAAGGTGGAGTTGAGCATGGACATGCATATAGCCGCCATCAGATACCCCAGCTTGTCGTTGGAGAATCTGCCGATATACCCGCCGATGAACATGGGCAGGAAGGCCGTGAACATGATGCTGATGGAACCGAAGTTCAGGGAGCCGCCGTTTATATTGGAGCTTCTCGCCACGTTGAGGAAGCCCACGATCCCCATGAGCGCACCGCAGATGACATAGCAGAGTACGACGTTGGGAACCTCGCGGATACCGGTATTCACCGAAACATTCTGACCGCTCATGAGCGCCTTGTAATTGTAGCCAAAGCGTGTGTGATCAAAGAGATAGACCATCAGAGCCAGGACTGCCAGGATGATCAAAAGGGGCCAGTACCAGTTGCCGGCAAAGGCCGTCATGGAGGCGTTGCGCACCTCGTCCATCACATATTTCCCGCCTGTGACGGAGAAGGTCACGCCCTCTAAAATCAGCGTCACGCCGAGAGACGTGATGATGGGCGGTATTCTCAGCGTCACATAGAGCGCCCCGGAGAAAAGGCCCAGAAGCGCGCTGAAGACAATGTTGAGTACCAGCATCACAAGGGCACTCCCCGTCCCGCCCCCCAGGACGGCGTATGTGAGCTTGGAGCTGAGGACGCTGGCCAGTACAGCCATAGCCCCCAGGGAGAAATCAAAGCGTCCGGAATTGAGATTTATGGACAGCGCCATGGTGGTGATCATCACAACGGCCGCGTAGAGTACGAAGTAATTTAAGCTTATGCGGTTTCCGATCATGGTCTTTCCGCCGATGGCGCAGAGTATGAGAAGGACAGCGGCGAAAAGTACGGGGATCGCCAGGGTACCCACGATCTTTTTGACTGCGGTGTTTTTCAAAGGACACACCTCCGTTTATTTCCCATCCTGGCGGATCTTCCGCCAGGATGGAGTAAAAGGGTTTGCCTGATGCTGTCAGTGGGAGGCCACGAGGGCGGCGAAGTCGGAGTAGGACACGTCCTTGCCGATGACGGTGTCGAGCACATCCTTGCTGTAGATGGGGCTGTCGCCCTTGTCGCCGTTGTAGATCTCATTGAAGGTGTCGCTGTCGGTGGCGACCATGTAGCTCTGGTTGAGGGAGAGCGCGTTGCCCTCGTCGTCGCGGATGAGGTTGCCGTTGACAGCGTTGACCACGGCGGCGAAGATGGGTCCGACGGAGGAGGAGTACTTACCGGCAAGGTACGTAAGCTTGCCCTCGGACATGTTGGTGGCGTTGCCGGAGGTGAAGGAGTCGATGTCGGCGTACTGGATCCCCGCACCGTTGAGAGCGTCGGCGAAGAAGGTAGTGGCCATACCCACGGAAAGGAAGGCGTCAGGCGTCTGTCCTACGATGGCAAAAAGCTCATCAAAGGTGGTGTCGCCGAAGCCCTGGAGATACCCCACGACCGTGACGTTACCGGCGATCTTGCTCACATCAACGCCCTGGTCGCCGAAGATCTGACCGACAACGGCGTCCATATCGGAGGCTCCGCCATAGGTGAGGCCAAGGCCGACAAGGAGGCCGGCGGCACGGTAGACGTGCATGGGGTTGGGGATAAACGCGCCGTAGATGCCCACGGTCTTGACACCCTTACCGGCGTAATATTTGCCCATGGCCAGGCCCGCTTCATATTCGCCCACCATGGAGGGGCCGATCTGTCCGACGAAATACTCGTTCTGCTTATACTGCTCATACTGGGCGTCGTCCAGCATACCGGAGGCGACGGCGTAGTAGAGCTTATTCTTGGCGCAGGTGTCCAGCTGGGTGGCACGGTCGGAGCTGGAGAAGGAGAGGATGGCGTCGTAGCCCTGAGCGGCGAATTTCTCGATGGCGCTCTTCTCGGCGGCGGCATCAGCCAGCTGCTCGGTGTAGGTGAAAGTCACATTATAATTCTTGGCGATGTAATTCTCGTAGTAGGCGCGGAAGCCCAAAGCCTCCTCGCCGCTGACGTCGGCAACGAGCACGCCGATCTTGATGGGCGTATCTACACCCTTCTGCTTCCCGCTCCCGCCGCAGCCTGCCAGGACTGTCAGCATAAGAGCCAGGACGATGATCATGGATAATGTCTTTTTCATTGTCTTTTCCTCCGATTTTTATAATTAAAATATGTAGTTAACGCCTTTGGCGTTGTACCCTTACCGTGGGAGATTTCTTGTGCGGTAGTTGAGTCCCGTCACGTACACCACCGCCAGGAAGAACACGGCGGAGACGATCTGGGAGATACCGTAGCCGGTGTTGGAGTCGATGATCAGCTTTAAAATATTGTTCAGCAGTATGTAGCTGAAGCCGCCGATGAGCGCGGAGTAGATGCGCGACCTGGGGCCGCCGGAGATGGGCATACCGCCGAACACGATAGCCACCAGGATATTCATGCCGATGCTGCTGGCGGTGGAGGCGGTCACGGAGGGGGTGTATACCAGCGTCAGGAACGCCCCGAGCCCCACGCCTACACCGGCGATGACAAAGGCGATAATGGCGTATTTGTTGAGGCTGATGCCGGAAAGCTTTGCGCAGACCGGGTTCCCGCCCAAGAATTTCTGCCTGCGTCCCACCTTTGTAAAGTCGAAGATGAAGAAACAGACAGCGCAGAATACAACGAGGAAGATGATCTTGATGACCGGCGGCTCAAAGGGCGCCACCACCTCCGAGGGGATGCTGATCCCGCCCAGCGCCCCGCCGTTTACCGAAATGATCTGTGAGGCAATGGCGGAAAGCACCGACATCATAGCTACCGTGGTGACAAACACCGGGATGTGAAAAACGCTTGCCAAAACGGAGCTCAAAAGCGAGCATCCGACGGCGATGACGAAAATGACCAGCAGCATTACAGGAAGGCTCCCCGTGGCGTTGTAGGCCATGACGCCCAGCGTTGCGGAGAAAAGCGTGGACGCGCCCAGGCTGATATCAAAGGAGCCAAGGGAGTAGATGAAGACCGCGCCCGTGGCCACCACGGCGAGAACGACGCCCTCATTGAAGATGATGTTCAGGTACATATCGAGCCGGTAGCCCTTCCCCGCCACGATGCCGCAGAAGGCGGCGAACAGCACCGCCAGCGCCGCCAGGGGCAGGATATCGATCAGGGTCTGACGGAGCTTATATTTGCGGACATCAGGGTTTTCTGATTTCGTCTTTTCCATGTCACACCCTCCTCGTATAATAAGATTTGACAGGAATTTTGTAAGTGTTATCTGTCATTCACACCGGAAAAACCAGCAGGCAAAGGG
>CANQBA010000053.1 GCA_947589545.1 uncultured Oscillospiraceae bacterium
CGGGGCACCTCTAAATCCCGGCCGTGACCGCGAAGCTCATAGCGGAACCACTTTTCCGGCACGGTATCCGGCAGGACGCGGTTCGGGGTGAACAGCACAGGCTTTCCCTGAAGCTCGGCTCGCTCAAAGGTTTCTTTCCATGCGTTTACATACATAGCTGATTTTCCTCCTTTCTCCTATGGTAAGCACACAGCTTACCATTTATTTCTTTGTAAGTCTACGAAGGTTTTTCAAAACCCCATCATCTGCATACCGCCGTGTTCCGGTCCGGGGGAGGGCGGCTCCATCAGAAGCTCCTCCATGGAGATGTCCCCCTTAAAGCGGACGTACCCGCCGGCGAGAAATTGCCCCTCCTCGCTCTCCACACGGCTCTCGCCGTATTTTTCGTAGTCGTAGAAGTCCTCCAGCTCCGGGTCATACAGGGCGGACTTCTGGATCAGGCATCTTCCGTACTCCTCCGCGTTGCTGACGCCGGGTGTGAATTCAAACTGCTCCAGCTCCTCCGCGACCCTGTTTACCTGGTATACTCCCACCGCCTGTGCGTAGCGCACTGCGGCGGCAAGGGTTTTCCGCTGTTCATCGCTCATTTCCGCCACCTTTTCACACAGGCTGTTGAGCATCCGCAGATCCTCCTGCGGGATGTACATCGCCTGATTCACCGCTTCCGGAAGGTCGCTGCACCATGTCTGTATGTTCGCTTCGGCTGCGGAACCGTATCCCGCCCTCCTGACGATCCGTTCCAGACGTTCCTCCGGCATGGGCAGGAAGATAACGGCGGGACTTCCTTCCTCCGGGCTGTCTGAGACCGGCGCCAGCTCCAATTCTATCAAGTAGGAATTGTCGGCGTAGGCGGGGAAGTTCCGCCCCGTGTAGAGCGGTTCAAGCTGTAGACCGTTTTCATAGACCACTCCGTAGGGGGTAACGGTGCCTTCGCCGCTGGCAATAAGCCCACGGGCGATACCCACGCCGTTCAGTTTTGCGTACTCCTCCGTTGAACAGCCTCCGCCCTGCATGGTCATGTAGTGCCGCCTGCCCACAATCTCCAAATCGTCAAAGTTGGTGATGACCGTGGCTCTCTCGGAGCAGAAGCTCAGGTTGATGAGATTCTCAATGTCTGTGATCTCGCGCTTCGCCGCCACCGCTTGGAATTCGGCAAGTTCATCGTCGGTATAGCGGTCAATGGAGCGAAACAGGAAGTCCAGCTCGTCGATGTTGACCGTCTGCCCCTCCAGACAGTCCAGCACGGGCGGGGAGTCCGTGATCTGGTCCACGTAGCAGTCCCGCGCTCTCACGTCCCCGATGCCCAGCTCCCGGAGGTCGTTGATGGTTTTGGAATAATCCCCGTCCGGAATGGGCAGTGTGACCATTACAACCCCCACCGGCTCTTTGTCATTGCTTACCAGCACCTGTGCCATATTTCGCACTCCCCTTTTTTTCTGTGATATATCCTTGAAACTCGTTGTCTCAGGCAGTCCCCATCCCGGCTCCAGCAGACGAAGCCGTGGGCTGGGTAGGGGCAGCCATCGCACCACTCGTTTATGTGCGCCTCCGGCTTCTCCGGCGCGGCCGGTGGCTCATAGTCCGGCACATAGGGCCTGAACTTGATGTCAAGCTCCTCTCCCGGTTCCATGCCGTCATATTCCATACCAGAATCCGCAAAGTAATCGTCCTCATACATTTGATCACCTCCTCGCATACGCAAAAAGCCGGGGCTCTCATTTCCGAAAGCCCCGGCTCAGTACATCGTCTGTCCAAATTCACTTTGTCCCATGCCCTCCTCCGGCTCAAACCAGAAGGAAAAGTCGTTGTCCGCGATGTTGTCGCAGTGTTCGTCAAGGAAGGAGGGGTCATTCTCTACAAGCGCCGCGATGTCCGCAAGCTCATCCTCACTGGCCGCCTCAACCTCGCCATCTCCGTAAATGTAATCCTCCACATGGACACTCACATCCTGTGCCTCATCCAAGTCGGTGAGGAAATCCAGGAAGTCATCGTTCTCCTCCAAATCGTCCCGGCTCCAAGGGGTATTTGCCGCGTAGAACTCCGCCTCATACCCGCTGGCCGTGACCGTAACCAACGAAAAGTGGATCGACATTTCACGCCTCCTACATCGTCTGCGACCATTGAGTATGATCCGCGATCTGCCCATCCTCGTTCTGTGCCTGCCCGATCCGCGCGTCCAGGTCCGGCACAGCCCTTCTGATCTGGTTGAGGATGCCGTCCATACGCCCTTCTCTCTGTACTGTCATGGGGAAATCCATGTCTCGGACCGTTTCCACGCAGCGATGGATCTCCGCCAGCTGTTCCTGAGAGAACAATTCCTTTTGCGGAACAAGCCCGGCACGGACGGTGAAGTCCCGCTTGGCTCCCTCGTAATCGCCGCCGACGTAATGCCCCTGTGTCACACCTTCGCCGCTGTAATCCCGGCACCAAGTCACGAAATCCCAGCCATGGCTGGAGGTGTGATGGGCGGCCAGCACGGCGCCGTTGAACTCGTTCAGGAGCTTATAGCTCTCGTCCAGCCCCGTGGCGTTGAGCTGCGGCGCCTTTTCCAGAAGCCGCATGTATTCTTCGGTGACGTTGACGATGTCTATCGCCCGGTTCAGCGCCGCCTCCGAGCCGGGGTCCCGCGTCACCTCGCTGCGGTACCTGACCCCACCCACGCCGTTCACCCGGCACAGAGGAGCGTCCTGCCAGAAAACCGGCATAAACCCCTCCTCCACGGGACCGGTTTGAAAGCCACCCCGCTTCAGGCAGATGCCGGCCTCCTCAAAAAACCGCGCCTTTGCTTCTTCACTGATTTCTTTCATAAGGTTACCTCCTTGTATAATTCGTCCTCCGTTCACGGACGATCCTCGCCGTCGCAACCGAGGCATATTTCGTTAGCCCTCTCGCTGGATTTCCCGTCGAGGAGCATGGGGTCATCCGTGGCAATACGCGGATCATTTGTTGACACCTGTTTTTTTGCCATGAAGACCATGCCATCGGAAATGTGAAGCTCCAGCTCATCCGTGCTATTGAGACCGGCCTGCTTGAGTATTTCGGAAGGGATGAATATGTTTCCCTCCTTCTTGCCAATCATAACTTTCATCTTGGCCCTCCTTGTGATCGTAGTGAATGCCGGAAAGCCAGCCATCAATACATTTTCATGCCCATGTCGGGCTCGCTCTCATGCTCCTGCTCGTCAACGGACGTGATGTTGACGTACTCCCCGATGATGCCAAGGGCCTTGTAGTAGTTCCCGGACCCCCGGATGCGCTCGCACATCTCTTTTGCCGCATCGTCCAACCCGTTGTTCCGGAGCGTCCGGGAGGCGATACCCATAAGATTGAAGATATTTCCATCCCGGCCGATGAGGGGGCAGTCGGGTTTTGCCGCCTTCTGCTTCTCCGTAATAAACCCGCCCAGCTTGTTGGGAACGTAGTCCGACAGCCACGTCCCGCCATAGGCGTTGTGGGTTTGGAGCCGCCACATCGCCAGCTTGCCGCCGTCCAGCTTCACATCATCCGTGAAGGGAAAGAGCAGACAGGTGTGCCCTTCGTGTCTGAATGAGGAGCAGTCTGAAAACTTCGTCCCATTCAGCAGGATGCCGTTTCTGGTAAGATCGTTGTTGATCCCATCCACCCACTCGGTGAGATCCCCACCGCAACCCTGGATCACGAGCCCCTCGGCCCCCTCCATCTGCCGAAGCTCATCTGTCGTAATAGTTTTGATGTCCACGTCAATACCTCCATATAATAAAATTACCGGGGCTTCATATCCCCGGCGCTTGATGTATGATGTTTGTCTCGACAGGAGCCGGACGCTCCATCCGCAGATACTTTTCTCTGAGGTCCCACGCCGCCTCAGAGCTTATGGCTCCGTTCATCTCCGCGCTGTTGATACTGCTTTGAAGCTCACAGAAGAAGCAGTCCCAAGAGAGGCAATCTTCGCCCTCGTCCACCTTTGCCCACGCGCCTTCCATATCCTCGATTGCCTTTTGCAAAGACTTGGGCAGATCCCGCAAATTCATTTGCTCACCTCCAGCTGTGGTTAAAGGGATTATATCCATACGCCTGTTTTGAGTCAACGAAAATAACTGTTGAAGCCGTCCAGAAAGGGCAAAAAAATATGCCGGGTCATCTGACCCGGCTTTGTGCAGCTTCTATTCAAGTGTTGATGTTGCCAGTTCGAATCCCTCCAGTCTGGAGGAAACGAGGAAAAATAGGAAAATTTTGAGGTCGTTCCAGTTCGACCTGGAACGACCTCAAAACCCTTGCGGCGCAGGCGTTTTGGCTACAAATAGTAGTTTTAACCTGCAATTCTGGTGGTGGAGGGTGGATTCGAACCACCGAAGGCATCGCCAGCAGATTTACAGTCTGTCCCCTTTGGCCACTTGGGAACTCCTCCATATTCAGTTTCTGGAGCTGGTGGACGGATTCGAACCCCCGACCTGCTGATTACGAATTGCAATCACTATAAAAATCCGGGCATGTCTAAGGATTTTTGACCCTTTTCCCTCCGAAATCAGCAGCTCGTTCCTGCTATCCACTCCACTGTTTCCACCCCAGTTTTTCCGCCAGTGGGTCATGTTGTGGGTCAAACCATTTTCAAGGGAAAAGTGAGCTGGACGATTCGGATAAGCCCTAAATGACCGAGAATGTCAGGACATCTGCGGGTAGTCGTAGCTCTAACTGACAGAAAGGTCATCAATAATAGGGCCGCAGTATTCAAAAATAGAGTTCTCCGTTTTGCCAAATAAATTCTTCTCGACTTCTTCGCCCCTCTGCGGTATTGTGTGTTGCCAAGGGGGTCAGAAGAATGGACAATCTGATTACAGAACTGTACTATGGTAACATCCGCCCAGTGGAGCAAATGGGCAAGCTCACATCGGAAGCAAAGGAATAATTGAAGCGTATGCACGAAAACGAGAACAAACTTGAAGCAAGCCTGAGCGACCAGGAGAAGGTCCTCTTCCATGCCATCAAGGATGATCGCCTCGACGCAGCCTGCATCATCGGGGAAAAACGCTTCCGTGAAGCCTTCGTCCTCGGAGCAAGATTGATGGCAGAGATACTAATGGATGGCCCTCAATAATTGCGGGGAACCCCCTCAATTTTCTGGAGGGGAATATATTAATAAAACGAATAAACAACAAGTATAAAGCCCTTTCACGGATTCCGATGAGCATAAAAGAGAGCCATCGCAGAAGATTGACAGTCTTGCGTTTGGGGGTAACGCTTCTGCGACATATGACGTTATCCCTATTCTTTGCAGTTATCTATTATCGTCGAAATCTCTTGAATGTATTTGCGCTTTCGGGTATAATAAAATTGTTGAAATATAGCAAATGTAGGTAGCATAAGGGGCAGCAAAACAATAAAGATTAACGAATTCAGGTGAATGTTACATTACTAATCAAATTCGGGAAAAAAGACCATCTTGAACAGCTGAGAAACGGAATCGTATATTTTAGTACATTGGAAACATTTCAGAAAGACCCCACTACATTTCGCGGTGATAGGTTAGAGGGTAAGCTTCCTCTCGATCCAAGCAAACCACTCATTATAGACAGCTGTGATTATTCTCCATATATAAATATAAAGGAAGCTGCTATTTCCTGGGAAACCAACTGTCCACAACTTTCTATCTTTGCTTCTATGCTCTCAAAGAAGAATTGCTATAGACTATCAGACGGTTTTTATTCAATAAACTGGGATTTTGTTGACGAGATGAGGCAATTCGGCGAGTATTATCTCATCATTAACGCATTTGAATTTATTGACGCAGTGACAGAGGAATTAGAGAAGACGCAATGCTACTATGAATATCACAGGATAACATACATCGATAAAAACAATCACCAACAGATGCGATATTATTTTGCCGGATTGAGCAGCGAACGGCGGGAATTTGCACACCTGTTTATTAAAGATACCTCCGATTCCTACCCCTTATAAAATGAATGGCGTCTCGTTGCTTTTGGCATAGATCATCATTACTGCACAAAAGGTCGTGATGGAGCAAATATTAAAACAGGCTTTTCAACAAAAATGCCTGTACTGGAAACGAACCAACTGATTACCTTGCGGTGTAGTGAAAACTTTTTGTTTGATTGAAGAAGAAATATCATGCCCACCCTCGAACGGATTGGAAAAGATAAAGTTATCAACCACCATCTGGATATGCCGTACCGGGTGTTGGAGAGGAGATACAGCTTTGACGCGGACGGACAGCACGACGATGACAACGGCAGCGAGAATATATGATTATCCACGGGGACAATCTGGACGCGCTGAAAGCTCTGCTGCCCCGGTATGAAGGACGGGTCAAGTGTATTTATATTGATCCACCGTACAACACTGCCCATAGTACGGATGATAACAGGCGCTGGGTTTATAACGATAATGTTGACTCCTCTGAAATAAAAAAGTGGATTGGCAAAGTTGTCGGTGACGAGGGAGAAGATTTATCCCGTCACGACCAATGGTTATGCATGATGTATCCACGGCTGAAGTTGTTGCAACGACTTCTCTCAGAAGATGGAATCTTTTTTATCAATGCGAGTTAAGAGAAGAAAACAAGCGAACCGAAAGCCGCAGCGATACGGCCCAAAAGATGGAGAAGCAAGCCGGAGTCAGATCATTCTGATTTATGCCAGCGGCGTTCAGCCAGGTCTCGGCCAACACCAGGAGAACGGACGCGAGCCTGTTCAGCCGGTTTCAGAAGGCCTGATAGCTGGGCAGCTTGGGAAACCAGTCCAGCAGGTGATTTTTGGCGTACTCGTAGATTGTCTTCTGCTCGAATCTCCGCTGGCTGATGCCCCACAGGTATACCGTAATGCACTCCTCATCTGTAAATTGGGGACGGAAATTGTTGCTTTGGCGTTGCATTTGTGCTTCTATTATGCTACTATTGTCGCAGACAGCGCAATAGAGCGTTATGAGATTTGTTTGCCACATACTTACATTCTCTGCTCTTTTGCGCTGTTTGTCTATACTTTTTTACTCTTGATTTGTATTAATAATATTGGTATTACGCTGCTTGCGTACCAAAACCGGCGGAAAATCCTGTATAATAAAGGGGGAGCTTTCTGCGCAGTGATGCCGGTTTGCGTAGTAACGCTGATCTACATAGAGAGCGAGGTAGAGAACCAATGGCGGAAGAACTTAAGGTGAATATATCCGAGCCTGTGGAGGCCCAGCGGCTGGCGGTGCGGATCATCGCGAGGATGGGGCCGGACTCCGGCAGCTGGCTGAGCAACGCCATGTCGAGACCCGGGGCCGGGCTTGAGGACGACGCGAAGGAATTTCTCAGGGCGTGCCTGAGCTTAGGCTCGGAGCTTCGAGAGGAGCCGGACCGGTACGGCACGGTGGACAAGGTCTGCCGGTCCATCCTGCGCCGGCAAAGAAATGGCGCCGCCGTCTCCAAGGACGAGTACGGCGCCGCTCTGGGGAACCTGACCCGCGTCCAGCGCCGGCGGCTGGAGAAGGGGGAGGCCACCCTGTCCTACAAAAACGTCACCGCCATCTGCTCCGGCTTCACTGACAAGAACCTGCAGCGGTTCTGGGAGAATCAGCTTCTTGTTCTCTTTCCCAGCATATCCACCGCCGGGCGGGGGGGCGATGTGGAGTGGCGTGGCCTTCGGTGGCTGTGCACCGCCCTGGGAAAGAGCACACGGTATAAGGACATCCTGAACAGTCTCGATGAGGCCGACCGGGAGAGTATAGGGGCCATCGCGACCGTCACCGAGGCGGAGCCCCCCTCCCAATTCGGGGACAAGCCCAGGGAGCTCTACGAGGTGATCCACCACCTGGCCGGGGACGCGGGGCTAATCATCCCCGCTCTGGCCGAGGATCAGCTGCGCGTCAGGGTAAACACCTGGTACGCCTGGCGAAAGGAATGGGTCAAGGCGGAGAAGGGGGGCTTCAAAAACGGCGTCCCGAAAAACCGGCTGAAGCGGATCCACATGATGTATATGTCCGCACTCTTCGGGCTGGACTATTACAAGAGTATCTGGTTCCTGGCCCTGGCAGGCTACGGCTATACCCCCGGGCAGGAGCCGGACGATGAGGTGATCCGCTGCCTGCGGGACGCGTCCGGCGCCAAAACCAGGGGCGAGCTTATGGAATACCTCATGAACGGCTATACTGCCAATCGGTTTACTCAGGCGATTATTTAATCGCCGCATTAATCAGAATGACTGGAAATGATCATGTAACAAAAATGGTGATTGCTACACCCCCCGGGCGGGGGTTATAATGGGGCCATACAAGAGAAAAACCCGGAAATCTTACAGGAAAAGGAGCGGAAGGCAATGGACGCGAAGAGATATAAAGATGACTTCGAAAAGCTCAGCCGGGACGCCGAAAATAGCGCCGAGGTATTCGGGAGCGAGAAGAGCCGGGAGCTTTTGACCGAGGCCGGTGTGAGGGAGCCCTCCTCTGTTGCCCTGATCATGCAGCTGGCACAGGAGAAGTTCCTGCGCACCGCGCGCCGGGAGCTTCCGGCAAAGGATTTCAAGGCGATCCGTGGGACGGTGGAGGATGCCGTCCTTCAGGAGATCCGCGGCAGGATCGGCGATCTGACCGAGGAAAAGCGCCGGGGGATCCTCCTGCGGATGACGGAGCAGGCCGCCGCCCTCAGCCGCCGCTCCTGTACGGAATCGGATCTGGCGGCATGGGCCCGCGCCCCCGAGGAGATCCTGGCCCGGAGCCTGGCCGCAGAGATCACCCGCTGTGCCCAGACCCGGGTGACAGGCCTGGAGGAGGAGGTCCGCCAGGTCCGGGATGACACCGGCGATACAACGGCGGAGCGGCCGAAGGATGTTTCTGCCACGGCGGCGGCCGCCTCCCTGGCGGCGCTCCGTGAGCTCCTGAGAGACCGGGATACCCGCGTGATACCCGAGGGCGTGGCGTCCACCTCCGCCGCGGCGGCCGCCATCGCGGATGCCGTCGACGGGGAGTCCGGCGCCGCCGGGCCCGATGAGGAACTGGCGATGATGATCGGGAGTATGGTCCTGCTGACCGCGGGAGTCCTCATCGTGAGTATCCTGTTCGCCGACGTCGTCGGCGTCGGGGCCGCGGTCGTCTGTGAGCTCTTAGAGACGGGAGCCCCCCTGGCGATGGGCGAAATTTTGGAACTCTTCGTCTACGGCATCAAGTCGCTGGCCACGGAACTCAAGATCATCGGCGGCGTCGGCGCCGCGGGCGGCCTGCTGGCGGGCCTTTCCTACCTCAAGAACAAGCTCACCGCCTCCGGCGGGGAGCGGGCCCCGTCGCCTGACGGGGAGACCGAGTCCCAGCCTGAAGAGACGACCGAGACGGAGGGAACGCCCCCCGAGGAGGACGAGGAGGACGAGGACTTTGACCCGGAGGGCGACCGTCTCCCCGACAGAGTCCGCGGAAGGGCGTAAACCCACAGGCCGGATGTAACATTCTTTTGGAGAGACAAGATAAGAAAAATCCGTTATGATTAGGCCATCCCAGGGAGATACACAACACAAACAACACATGAGACAAGCTGAAACGAAAAAACAGGAGGATGAAATCATGAACTTCAACAAAAACACTGCCAACAACGACAACAAGATCCCCGCCAATTTCAGTAAGAGCGTCAGATGCTTCGCCCTCGCCGCCCAGATCCGCGGAGAGCTGGAGGATGGCACGTCCCTGGATGACATCCTCACTGCCCTGCTGCCCGGCCTGGACGCCGGAAGAGCCCAGGAGGACGCGAACCTGCTCCGAGAGGGCATCCGCAGCATCAACGACGCCCTGAAGGTGGAGGTCGACACCGGGTGGGTCACCTCTCAGATCCTGGATGCCATGATCACCCTGGACAACAAGGAGCGTGTCATCTACATGAGCAATCTGCTCACCGCCGTCACCCGCGTCTTCCCCGAGGTCAAGGTGGACGATGAGACCGCCGGCGTCATCCAGGGGATGGTGGACGCCGAGACGAACAGCGAGGAGGACGTCAAGCTCCTGCTGAACGACGTGGTCGGCCAGATCCTCCCCGAGCTGGGCGTCCTTCTCAGGAAGGCCACCGTCAGCTGCGTCGTCAAGAGCGGTCGCAAGATCAACAGCGAGCAGATCGACAACGCCATCAACTTCGGCGAGACCTTCACCGAGGCTTACGCCGCCGCCCGGTACGTACAGCTCAAGCGCGGAGACTACGGCGAGACCGCCTCCGCCATCCCCGCCTTCACCGTTGGCTCCTCCACCGCCACGACCCTGGAGGCCAGCAAGCTGGTGAGCCTGTACGCCTCCGGCAAGCTCTCCCTCAGACGGCTGGAGGAGAAGCTCACCGCCCTCTACACCGCCGCTGTCACCTTCGTCCGGGAGAACGCCCTGGATATGCTCTCCCGCCTCACCTACGTCACCCTCGCGGGCGCCGGCGGCGTGGTGATCCTGATGGGCCTGCTCGTCCTGGGGATCTGCCTGCAGATCGACCTGTTCGCCATCCTTCTGGGCAGCTTCGCCCTCACCGCCATCCTCTTCGGCGAGGTCATTACCTACGAGGATGTCAACAAGGTCATCAGCGCCGCCTGGGAGGGCATGAAGAACCTGTGGGACCACATCAAGACCATCTGGAAGACATTCACCGGCAGCGACGTGGACGAAGCCGCGGAGACCGTCGAGGCTGAGACCGAGACTGAGACTGAGACCGAGGCTGAGACCGAGGCTGAGACCGAGACTGAGACCGAGGCTGAGACCGAGACTGAGACCGAGACTGACACTGAGACTGAGCCGGACGATGTCGACGAGGAGGATGAGGACGAGGATGAGGACGAGCGTCAGGGCCAGTTCGACCGCGTCCGCGCCTGAACCCCACGTCCCAGCGAAAGCGACAACATCAAAGAGCCTGGAGGGGCGGCCGCGGGGCGGCCGGCCCTCCGGGCTTTCGAAGCAATCGATCATAAGAAGGAAAGGTTGAGTTTATGGAGTATACGTGTTCAAACGGCGTTGTCATCAAGGATCTGGATTCGGAAACGTTTTACAAGCTCTTCATGGAGGTCAATTTTGACGGATATCAGATCCCGGCGGAGACGGTCAGGGACGATCTTGCCTTCTCCAAGCTGTACGGCTGCTGGATCGCGCCCTGCGTATCCTATATGTGTACTTTGGAGAGGGATCCCGAGGAGGAAAAGGATCGATGGAAGGATCCCGCGGGTGAAAAGAACCGATGCAACAAACTCTTCTACGAAAGCGCGGACGAAGCGGAGGGCAAGGAGTTTCTGAAGGAGTATATCCAGGCGCTGACCGAGCCGGGTTTCCCCAACATAGGCGACGAGCACAGTGCCTACAAGATATGCGGGGAGATCGACAAGAAAATGGCGGGGGAGCCCGCCTGGATGCGCCTACGGGTCAAGGCCGTGTGCGTCCTCACCAACGCCGCCCCGGAGACGCTGTTCACCCAGGGACAGGGGTGGCCCGACGTGATCTCCGAGCCCCGTGACGATTTCTTCCCGATTGCCAACGGCATGGCCTTCGTGATAGACCCGTCCCAAAAGGTGAGCACCCTCATCCCTGGGACGCTCCACAACGAAAGCGACAGGGCGCGTGTGATCGAGATAAAGTATTATAGCAAGGACTGCCCGAAAGAGTGTACATACTATTCCGTCAAATTCCCCCCCTACGGGATCCTGCGGGTGCTGTTTGCCGACCGGGATCACAAAAGGCCGCTGGTGAGCGTCAAGGGCAACATCTCCTGCGCCGGCTGCGACAGGGCCATCGTCCAGTACGGCGGGGAGAAGGGCGTGGAGCTGGCCGTTCTGGACAAGAGGCGCTCGGAGAAAGTGCCCTTCCCGGGGATCGACTTCTATCTGGATGCCGCGGCGGAGGACATGGGCGGCGCGGTCATCCTGGGGAGCCGGGATTTTTACTCCACCATCAACAGGGAGCTGTATATGGAGGGGGGCGTGACGCCCCTCCCCATTCGGTGCTTCCGCTCCGGCAACCAGTGGGCCCGGCTGTATCAGGACGGGCAGCTGGAGACGAACCTCGAAGAGGCGCCTGCCGAAGTGACCGCCGTGGTGGAGGACGCGGACCGGGGTCTGCTCATATGCGCCGGCGGGAAGACGTATGATTACCGTGGAGACGGTTTGGCAAAGGACATCAGCGAGGAGGAATTCTGCCGGGTCATGATGGAACGCTTCTCGGACGCGATTCTCTGCGAGACGGTGTCTACCCGGAAGACCCGGTTTACTGTATCTGAAAAAACAATAAAGGCGGGGATGAAATGAGCGGGAACAAGCCGAAAAAGGACAGAAAGGAAAAGTCCCGGAAATACAAGCCCGGGGAGCTTGAGATCGGGGATCCCGAGACTGGGAATGATGAGCCTAAAAAAAAGGCGCATGAGGAGAAGATCATCAAAGTAAAAGTTGATCCGTCCCACCGCGGAGAGAACGGCGGCGGTGCCCGGGAGGAGCCGAAATGGGAGCTTTCCCGCCGGACGCTCGCCCTCCGCGCCGAGCAGAGAATCGCGGGCCTGGCGGGCGGAAAGACCGGCCTTCTGATGTACTTTTACAAGCTCCTCAGTGACGCCGAGGCCGGGGACCTGAGCTCCTTTGAGTTCTACGCCACGGCGTACAAAATTAAATACGTCTCCTTCGGAAGGGAGATGAAGGGATACCGCTCTCTCCTCGACCCGACCCCGGGGGATACCCAGACCCTGGCGGACAAACTGCCTTCGGCGACTGAAAAGAAGGAAAACATATTAAAAAAGCTCTGGGGAAACATGGAAGTCGATTGGTTCTCCCGCACAGTTTCCATCACGTCGAAGCCGAAACAGAAACAGAATTCCCGGGAGTTCCAGGAGGAGGCGAAACCCCCGGAGGAGCGGTCTGACGGGGAGACGCCGGCGCCCTCGAGCTTCATGCCGCAGTATGAGCTCTTGGAAAAGGTGGGGGAGAGCCTGAAGCGCTTCCCTGACCACGATGCCGTCACCGAGGAGGCGGTCAGGACGTGGGGGAAAGAATTCCGGCCGCTGCTCCGGGCGCTGGAGGGAGAGCCGGATGAGACAGATGAGCCGGGCGAGCCGGATGGATCAGATCAAAAGGAGTGAATTATTTTGAACAGATGGTTTACGCAGCACAAGGGGCTCTTGATCTTCTGCCTCGTGGCGCTGGGCGTGGTCCTGGCTGTGGCTGTGATCCGCGCGGTGCTGGCCCGGCGCTCCGGCGGCCCGAAGGGCGGGAAAAAAACCGACGGGCAGGCCCCCGCCGGGGAAGAGCGGCCCCCGAAGGAGACGCTCGACCCGTACGCCCTCTATGCCGAAAAGGGCAGGCTTGAACAGAGGATGGCGTACTATGCCGGCGGTAAAACGGGCCTGGTCATGCTTTTGCACATGATCCGAAGCGCCCCGGACAGTCAGACGGAGGGCGACGCCAAGAGGGTGAGCTTCCGCATGAAGCAGGAGGGGCTCAGACAGACTGTGGAGCGGTACAACGAGCTTTTAAAAAAAGCCGAAGGCCTCCCGCCGGAGGAGCAGGCCAGGTTCGTCCCCACCGATAGCCTGGAGCAGTATCTGGAGCTTCTGCGGGAGACCGTGTGAGTCCCGCCCGCGCTCCGCGCAAGACCTGAATACAAATAGAGACAGGGGAAGATGAACGTATGACATATCACACTATTGAAATTCCCGCCGGCACCGCCGATCGTTCGATCCCGCCGGAATCCGCCGGGGGGCTGAATGAGAAGATCGGCAAGCTTTTGAAGGACATCCTTGAGCTGGACGTCCTCACCCCGGAGATGGTGAGGAAATTCACCACCTGCCAGTACCTCATCATCATCGACATGGGCTGCGGAAACACCAGCGCCGCACTCCTGAATCTGGAAATGTTCAGAAATAGCGGTTCTTCCTCCCCGGACGGATGTATTGTCCCCATCCTATGGAAGTATAATCTTCTGGACAACAAAGGCACTTTGTTGGATTCCACACAGTATATTTCCATCCCGACGATCATCGGCTATCAGGGGAACACCTGCTATGTGGGGCCGAGCGCCCTCTTGACGGGCAACAGCCGGGAAAATTTCAAAACGTGCCCCAATGAGCAAAACCTGAATAAGGTGCTTCTGAAGATCCGCGGCTTCAAGAATGTGACGTACAAGCCCCTCAAAGAGGTCTGGCAGGATTACTTCCGCGAGATCCTGGCTAAGATCGAGACCTACTGCAGAACATCACCCAAGGACGCGCCTATTGCATCGGACTTGACGGTGGGCGAAGGCGGCAACACCCTGGTGATGGTGGCCCACCCCGCGGGCTCCGAGTGGTCGGATCCGCAGATCCTGGACAACTACCGGGAGCTGGTCACCGGGACGACCAAGATCGAAAAGGAGCGGGTCATCACCGTCTCCGAGGCAAAGGCGGCCATGCAGTATGTCCGCAGGTACAGTCAGGAGCGCCGGTCCGGGGAGGGCACCCTGGCCATCCACTTCGCGAAGGGCGTCCTGATCATCGACATCGGCGCCAGCACCATCGATATCGAGTATCTGGACAGCAGCTCCGACGAGCCCATTGAGTACTCTCTGACCATGGCCGGCCGGGAGGTGGACCGACTGCTGGCCCATTATGCGCTGGAAAAGGAGTATCCGGCTGAAATGGCCCGTTACCCGGCGAAGGACCAGATTCCCGACGACGACTTCTTCCAGAACAGGAAGATCGACCGCTCCATCTTCCTGTATGATGCGCGAACCACCAAAGAGGGGCTTTCCAATGCGGCGAGAAATAATGCGGCGAGAGATAATGCGGAAATCAGCGCGTCGCCCGACGAGGAGATGAAAATCCATTGGAACGGCGGGAAGCATAAGGTGCCTGTGACTGTTCCACTGCTACGTGATCTCCTCGGCGAGAACAACAACAACCCCATAGAGGGCATGGTCAACGGGAGCAAAAAGCTCTCCGCGGTCTACGAGCTCCCCATGGCGCTGGATCACATCAAGAAGAAGGAGCGGGAACCCGGCTACCGGGCCATCCAGCAGGTGGAGGACACCTGGTACGGGCATCTGGAGAACTTTGTGGAGTATGTCGTATCCTCCCTGGCCGAGTCCGGCCGTTTTCCCAGCCAGGTCATCGTCACCGGAGGCTCCTGCCGCCTCTTAGGCATTCGTGACCACGTGGACGCCGCCCTCAAAAGGGCCGTCGAAAATCACTGGGACGTGGATAAGAAGCTTGAGGAGACTGTCTATCTGGATCAGGTGACTGACTATGAAAACGCCGTTCCCTACGGCGGAGCCTACTTTGTGGGCGGCATCCTCAAGCACATGGGAGAGCTGGCGGCCTTCCCGCCGAGGCTCAGGGAAACCGTCTGCGCTGAGCTTCCGGCGGTGATCGCGAAGAAGCTCACCGAGCGCATCGATACGGCGACCAAAGATATCGCCAAACGTACGTTACAACGGTGGAGCGAGCTTGAGAATGGCCACAACCAGACCACTGTCAACGCGTTTGAAGCGATGTTAAAGGGAGAACTGAACACCTTCTTTGATGAGAACAACCTCCTCGGGGTCAACAGCTTCCCCGCAGAAGTGCTGAAGGAGCTTAAGCCTGAGGATCTGACAAACACCATGAAGGAGGTTAACGGCCTGCTTGACAAGCTCGCCGAGACAAAGTACTCCGGGAAACCGACGTTCAGAGATATTCAGATCGACTTTTCCGGGATCTCCTTCTCACGCTTCCTCAGGGATATCGATGTCAATAAGCTGATGCACCCAGTGATGTACGGGTGGTTCAAAGATTGGTGGGATAATAGTGGTTCCCTCCAAAGACAGGGCAAACGGATTAAAGCGCACAACAAGTACCAAACTCAACCCATCTCCCTGATTGTCGACTCACTTCAGGCCAACCTGGAAAACACGCTTGTGGACCAATTCGAAAACGCCAACTGGTACAACATCCCCGAGCAGATGCTCGATGACCTGATAACCGACATCAAGCTGGCCCTGAATATGAGCCTGACGGGAGGGGAACAGACTTGACCAGAAACGAAAACGGAACGGTGGATCTCTCCCCCACCCGGAAGGCCGCCGAGCGCCTTGCGGAGCTTCTGCCCGACGAGAAGGACACCGGCGTCCCCAGCGGGGAGTCCTGGCACTTCTTCCACTTCCAGACCAACGACTTCTGCGCGGTGGAGCGCACGGTCAGACTGGCCTGCCAAAAGAAAAAGCTGCGCCGGCCCTGCTTCCTGCCCATCGAGGAGTTCTCCGGGTTCCTGCAGGACCCGGAAGGGAAGAGCCCGAAAATGGCCGCGCGGCGCTGCGGGTACGATTTTACCAACATCACCCTCCGTGGGGAGTACGAGGACAACTGCCAGTTTGTCGTGTGGCAGGCGTACAACCGGATGCGCTCGGAGAGCATCATTGAGCTGGAATACGGGCAGCTCCTCAGCGAATTTCTCCATTTCTGCGAGGATGAGCGCGCCGCACGGCTCTTTGGGGAGAAGGAGCACGAGGTCTGCAAGCAGATCGTCTTCGCCTTCTACGGCCCTGAGTGCCCCATGCCCGCCCTTCTGCGGGACTCCATGTGCGTCATTCGGTACGACTCCCTGGGGCCGGAGGACTTCCGCGTCCTTTTGCGGGAGTATTGGTGCAGGAACCGGGATCGCGAGCTGAGGGAGAACCCATTTCCACCCCCCTATCTGAAGACGATGGAGCCGCCGGTGTACAAAGACACGGATCTCAACTGGTACGCGACCCGCATGTCCGGCATTCCAGAGCTGGGCGTCCGCCGCCTCCTGGATGAGATGCGGCATGGCTTCAGCTCGGCGGGCAATGTGGATTTCGCCAGGACGGATATCATCGAGCCGCGCATCGTCGCCTACAAAAACGAGACGTTGAAGATCCACGACAGGCTGGAGGTGGTGTCCAACAAACGCGGCAAGGCGGACGGAGCCGGCAAAAACCAGGTCAAGGGCCTTGATACGGTCACCAAATGGCTTGAAAATCAGGATAAGGTGATGCGCGCGGGCGGCCCGGCCCCCACCGGCATCCTCCTGGTGGGTATCCCCGGCTCGGGCAAATCGGCCACCGCCAAGCTGGCGGCCCAGAAGTTGGATCTTCCGCTGGTCAAGCTGGATATGTCCAAGATCCTGGGCGGCTACGTGGGCGACTCGGAGAAGGGCATGCGCGAAATGCTCACCGATCTGGCCTACGCGGCCCCCTGCGTGCTGTGGATCGACGAGGTGGAGAAGGCCATGAGCGGCGCCAGCGGGAAGAGCGAAGGATCCGGCGTCATCCAGCGCCTTTTCGGCATGCTCCTGGAGTTCATGCAGGAGAACGACAAGCCCGTGTTCACCGTCACCACCGCCAACGACATCAGCAAGCTCCCGCCGGAGTTCTTCCGCAACGGGCGCTTCGACCAGGCCTTCTGTGTGATGATGCCCGAGTACAAGGGGTGCGTGAATATCATGGAGGCCAAGCTGACCGGCTACATGAAGGAGTACGGCGGGAAGCTGGGCTGGAACCCGGAATCGGATGCGATGAGGCAGTACGCCGGGCCGGCCTTTGACGCCTGCGTCGGCACCAGGGACAACCCCCGCTTCCTCACCGGCGCGGACATCGAGGCCCACGTCAAGGAGCTCTTCTGCGTCTACACCAGCAATCCCCCCGAAACCTTCCCCACCCCCAAGGAGCTGGCTGCCACTATGAAAGAGGTGACCTACCGGGTCCGCGCCCAGGCCCCCGCCTCGTCGCTGACCGCCATGCGGGACATCGCCGCCCGGTATCTGGACATGCTCCAGCGGGGCCTGCGGTTTGCCGGCTCCGAAAAGACGCCCTTCACCAAGGAGAACCTGGATATGGACCGGGTGAGGTACTTTGTCTATCAAAAGGAGAATGAGAGCAAACCATGCGAGCTGAAGGACTGCGTCGTCCATCCCAATCAGGAAGCGTTCAAGGCCGCGCTGAAGGGCAAAGATCCGAAGGACTGGTATGACGCCAGATTCTTCGAGATAGTGGTAGGCTACATGAACGAGCTCATCATCTACGACCGGGAGCTCACCCCGGACGAGACCCGCCGCGAGTATTTCCGCATGAAGACGGACCGAAAGCCGTCGTCACTGTGAAAGCACACGCCCTGCGCCGTCTGCGGCACAGAGAAGAACAACCTGATAGGGGGGGCATGAAGACCCTCTCCGACGGAAAGCTCTGCAAGGAGTGCAAGCAGAAGCTGTCCCCCTTCTTCACCATCACTGGCAGCACCAACACCCAGCAGGTCAAGGAGCACCTGGCCTATCGGGAGAGGAACAAGGAGGAGGTGGCCAAATTCAACGTCACCCAGCGCGTCGGCGGCGAGAAGCAGAGCCTCTATGTGGATGAGGCCGCCGGGAAGTTTCTGTTCAGCACGGGTGAGGATTGCAAGAGCGGCAACCCCGACGTGTTCAAACTCTCCGACGTCGCGTCCGTGAGGGTGGAGATCCGAAGGTCGCCCGCTTACTCCACCATCTATGACTACAACAATCGGTCGGTCACCAACAAATTTGACCCCCTGTACCAGTTCTCCAATCGGTATGACTTCGATGTGATCATCGATCTGAACCTTGACTGGGTCAAGCAGATCACCTTCCAGGTGGGGCGGAACAGGAAGGAGAGCTCCTACGGTGCCTGCAGCGTCCTCACGGAAAATGTGGTCAGGGCCTGCGCCCTCCTGGGCGGCCAGAGCGCCCTTCCGGCCTTTGAATGCGCCCGGAAGGCCAGAGCCGAGCTGCTGCCCAACTTCCACGCCACCCAGACCGTCAGCTTTGCCGATGGCGTGGTGATGGTAGACCCCAAGCAGAAGAGCTTCGTCATCGGCGAGACCGCCGACCCGAGAAAGGGCTCCGACGTGATGATGATCTCGGACGTACTCTCCATGGAGATCAGGGAGGTCGAGTGCTCCCGCGAGATGAAGACAAAGGGCGAAAACGGCCGTCAGGTCTCCTTTGATCCCCCGCAGTATGAGAAGACCCTGTGGTACGCCTGCGTCATCTATCTGAAGAACTCCTGGACCGACCAGCTCATCCTCAACATGACCCCCCGCTCGGCGCCGGTGGACGACAGCCTGAAATACAGGCGGAACATCGCCCAGCTGTACCTGATACTGGGACAGGATACCAGCCAGTTCTCCGATATGTACGTGGACGTCCTGTTTGACAGGATCAGGAAGCTGCAAAACGGTCTCCAGTGAAAGAACCGCCCCCAGACCGAGGCCTGGGGGCATGCTATATGGGAGGTGGAGAAAAATGTCCGAAAACGCGCCCTTAAGGATCGGCCTCATGAGCGACGTCCACCTGAGCGGCAAGCCCCAACGGCTCGTCCGGGCCCTGGAGCTCCTTGGCGGGGTGGATATCCTGCTGATTGCCGGGGACGTAGTCAACGACGGGAAGGCGGAGCAGTACGCGCTGGCCCTGGAGGCCTTTGACAGCTTTCCCGCCCAGATCCCCGTGTTTGCCGTCTCGGGAAATCACGACATCCCCGGAAACGACGAGACTGGCTTCCGCGCCTTTGAGCCGGAGCTATTAAAGCGCGCTCGGGGCCGTTACCAGGTGGAAGCGAACCCCTGCGGGGCCTTCCGCGTGAAGCTCAGCGACGGGCTGGACCTCATCGGCCTGAACCCCCTTTACCACCAGAAAATGTTCCGCTTCCCCAACAAGGGCGAGCAGCTGACCTGGCTGGAGGGGCGCCTCAAAGAGAGCGGGTGTCCAAACCACATCGTTCTCTGCCACCCGCCCCTGGCGGCCCACAACCCCCAACAGGTTCGGCCCTATCTGCCCACGGAGCAGGATCGGCGGCTCCAGCAGCTGATAGACAGCCACCCCCGGGTCCTCTTTCTCTCCGGCCACACCCACCTCGCCCCGGAGATTGAGCCGGAGGACGAACACGGGAACATCTACATCAACGACGGCAGCATCTGTCCCACCGCCGTGAAGGGATCCCAATGCCCCGGTCCCGGCAATGTGATGACCTTCGAGGCCGGGGACTCCTTCGGCAATTTCCGGATCCTGCTTCTGAAAAAGGGGGAACAGACGCGGTCCGCACCAACACCGTAGGGCGGGCCGGCGCAGTGCCCGGCCTTTACGGTAATAACGAAAACCCCGCAGCGGGCCGATGTGGCAAAAGGGCGTTTTGACAGGCTGAAAGAGGCTTTGTTTCCCGCAAATATACGCGTTCCACCCGTCCTTCTCCCGGTGCTCGCGGACGGTGAGGCCGGCCTTTTCCAGGGCGGCTTTTACCTCGGCCTGGCGGCCCTCAATGATGCCGGAGCAGATGAAGGTTCCGCCCTCCGCCAGGTACTCGGGGATCTTGGGGGAGAGGGCGATGATCACGTCGGAGACGATGTTCATCAGCACGAGCCCGAATTGTTCACCGGCGAGGCGGCGGGAGAGGGCGCGGTCAGAGAGCACGTCCCCGGCGAAGACGGTGAGGCGGTCGGAGCCGATGGCGTTGTAACCGGCGTTCTCCATGACCACCGCCGGGGCCTTCTCGTCGATGTCCACGCCCACGGCTCTTATTCCGTTTATTCGCGCCTATTCTATCACAAACTAACGGCGAATACAACGAAAGGAGCGGAAATTATGGCTGAAAATGTGAATATCGCCGTTTTGAATTCCGTCTATCGCAACGCGAAGACCGGCTCCCAGTCCATCGCCGACCTTCTGCCCAGCGCGGACGACTCTTCCTTCATCTCGGACCTTGAGACGCAAAAGCGGGAGTACGACTCCATAGGAGGCGAGGTCGCGGCGCGGATCGTGGGCCTGGGCGGTCAGCCCGAGCCGGTGGGCGAGATGAAGAAGCCGGGGATGAAGATGGGCGTCACCATGAACACCATGATGAACGACGAGACCGAGCAACTGGCGGAGCTGATGATCAAGGGCTCCAACATGGGCATCATCCAGATGACCAAGGTGGTCAACGGCCACCGGAACGCCAGCCCCGAAACCCTGGGTCTGGCCCAGAAGCTCATCACCTGCGAGCACGACAACATCCAGCGGCTCAAGGCGTATCTGAATCCCCCGGCCCCGCCGGGGGATTCAGATTGGCTTCGGAGCTTTTGCGCTTTTTTGAGCCATAGATTTGTTCGCAAGTTGGGTGTATAATGGAAAATGCCGGGCGGTACGGCATAAAAAACGCTGAAATATGCGCTTGCAACCGCTAGTTGACAGACAGTTGGTGGAGTTTAACTGGGTCTTTTGATAGGATAAGAGTGCAAGGAGGCGCTCATCATGACAAATTTGGGCGAAATCATAAAAAACAAACGGAAGGAGTTGAAGCTGTCCCAGGAATACGTCGCGGAACGGTTGGGCGTAAGCCGTTAGGCGGTTTCCAAATGGGAGACAGGTCGATCCGAACCCGCGGCGGGCAATCTTGTGGAGCTGGCCAATGTGTTTGAAATCAGCTTGACGGAGATTGTTGAACCGGGCAGGAAGCAGCGGCGTAGAAATGCGAATATTGAGGTTGGACACTGTCTAATCATGACGGCAATACTGCTGCTTGACATCTATATCGGGCTCGACTCCATCGGTTGGAGCCTCTTCTTCGCCGTCGTGTTGGTTTATCTCTTGTATATCAACCCAAGATTTATGAACCGAAAATTGATGAAGTGTTATTGGTTTTCCCTGGATTTATTAATGGGGCGATAAAATATGCGAATCAAGAGTAAAAAAGTATAGACAAACAGTGCAAAAGAGCAGAGAATGTAAGTATGTGGCAAACAAATCTCATAACGCTCTATTGCGCTGTCTGCGACAATAGTAGCATAATAGAAGCACAAATGCAACGCCAAAGCAACAATTTCCGTCCCCAATTTACAGATGAGGAGTGTATTACGGTATACCTGTGGGGCATCAGCCAGCGGAGATACGAGCAGAAGACAATCTACGAGTACACCAAAAATCACCTGCTGGACTGGTTTCCCAAGCTGCCCAGCTATCAGGCCTTCTGAAACCGGCTGAACAAGCTCGCGTCCGTTCTCCTGGTGTTGGCCGAGACCTGGCTGAACGCCGCTGGCATAAATCAGAATGATCTGAGGGAGTATATCGCGGACTCCTGCCCCATCATTCTGGCAAAAGGTCCGCGCTCCAGCCATGCGAAGGTGGCCGGAAAATTATGTAAGAAAAGTTACAATTTTTCCAGGAAAGAGTGGTATTACGATGCCAAACTCCATGCCATTATTGCGCGCAGGCCCGGCCGTCTGCCACTTCCTCTCTCACTGATGGCTTCCGGCGCGGCCCATCATGATCTGCCCGCAACCAAGCAGATCCCGGAAGAACATATCTCTCTCCGGCAGGGGCACCTGTACGCGGACAAAGCCTACATCGACTCTGCCTGGAAAACTGCGCTCAAAAATGACCACGCAATAGAACTTCTGACTCCCCGGAAAAGACGCAAGGAGGATACTACGGTTATCTGCGACGCTTTCTCCGCCTTTATCAGCTCTGTCCGTCAGGCAATCGAATGCTTTTTCAACTGGCTTCATCGTTTGACCAACATCCAGTCCGCGTCTCTGATCCGTTCTTTTTCCGGCTTGCTTCTCCATCTTTTTGGCCGTATCGCTGCGGCCTTTGGTTCGCTTGTTTTCTACTCTTGATTCGCATTCTTACTCCAATCTGCGAATTCTCTCGGTGCTGCTGAACAGCAGCGGAGATAATCAATGCAGAGGGACAGATTTGCGATAGAAGCCATCAAGAAAAAATCAACCCGCCCAGAGCCGCGTGGCACTGGGCGGGTCGGCTTTATGTATCAGGACTGTTGTCCGTTCGGTTGTACCTTCGACCCTCTGAAGATATCCTCCGCCATCTTCCGCATGGCGGGCTTCTGCTCACGGTCCATGTCGAGGACATTGGAGAATAGTTCCCTGATCTGTTCCTGCATCCGCTTCAGCTCCTCCGCCATTCGCAAAAGGCTGTTGCGTTGTAAAAGGTTCTCGCTGTAGTTCCCCAATGCCTGCGCCTGAGCTACTCGCCACGTCCAGTCCAGCCGGAGATGCGTAAAGTAGATGTGAGACGCCCCCAGCTTATCAAGCTCAGCGATAGCCTCCCGCGCAAACTTCTCATCGTGGGTCAATGTCAGCGACCAGAGATTGTCGGAGATCTTCTTAAACGCCGGCGTGAGGGCCTCCATATCTAAATCCAAAAAGCTGAGCAGACTACCGGGGAACGGCACCTGTTTCTCCTGGTACTCCTGCGAGTCCAAATTTTTTATCGCCATACCATAGAACTCGTTTCCATCGGCAATGTAAGTCTTGAAATCATAGCTGAGCATGGACGACACCTCCAAGAGAATAGACTAACAAAGAAAATAAATACAGTAAGTCTTGACAAGCTGTTGCGCTCATGTTATACTCACCACATAAGGACTAATGGACCGCGTAATCTATCTCAGTCTATACCTCGAGCAGAATAATGTCAAGCACTTTTTGAAACATACGCTGTGAAGACGGCTGGCTCAAGTCGATACATACCCTGCGTTTTTGGTTAAGCGATTGTGGGCCGCACGCTCATGCCCGAAACAATCCGTGGGGGAAGATTAAGAAAGGAGGGTACACACATGATTCTCGGAAATCACTTCTATCAAATGAGCAACGCGATATTTTTCTACGACCTGACACCGACAGAGTTCATGACATACAGCTACCTGGTCTATTGCGCAGGCCAGAAGGATGTGTGCTGGCCGAGCATCCATAAGATTGCTGTCAACTGCAACTGCTCGGAGAACACCGCGCGGAAAGCCGTCGCCTCTCTCGCCAAGCAGGGGTTCATCAGCAAGACGGCGACATACGAGGATCGACAGGATGGTCGGAGTCGGCAGACGAACAACACATACCACGTCCTCGCCCTGCCACCGATATGCAACGCTACCACGCCTGGTCCCACAAAGAGATACAGGCAGGTTGAGGACAGCACTGCAACTCCACACCCCCCACCGTGAGGGCGTTTGTCACGACGTGTGCGCTTCACGGCTCCGACATGGGGCGTGTACACGTGTCGGACAAGCACAGACCGACGTGGAGCCGTTCTCGAAGCCTTTCCGACCACGGAGGGGTAGAAAAAAGAAAAGCAAGATAAAGAGCCGCCGTCGTGCGCGACGGCAGCTCGGCCACAAAGCCCCGCAGTGCGGGGCTTTTCCGGGGTCAAGAAGCGCAGTCGGTTTTGACCGGGCTATGCTATTCCCGCAGTCGGAAGTGGCGGAAACGCCCGTGTTTCCGAGGCGTTTTCCGCCGTCGTGAGGTGGGCCCGTAAAAAAGTTATCCGTTTGTACATAATTTTGCCCTGGCTATTTGGCGGGCGTGGTGGTATGTTGTGTGTTTGCCAAAAGCGGCGGAAAGGAGACGCTGGACATGAGTAAACGCAGAGCCAACGGCGAGGGGAATATACGCAAAAGGCCGGACGGTCGATGGGAAGGGCGGTATGTTGCGGGGCATGACGAGAACGGGAAGGCTATCCGCAAGAACGTCCTTGGCAGGACCCAGGCGGAGGTCAAGGAGAAGCTGAAGAAAGCCATTGGGGAGTGTGCGGAAATCAACGTGGAGAAAGCTGAGGAGTACACGGTGGGAGCATGGGTACAGACCTGGTACGAAACCTACTCCAAGCCGAACATTCGTGAGAGCACCCAGCGGTCGTATGAGGACTATATCGAACATCATGTGGTGCCGAGGATTGGGGCCATCAAGCTCACCAAACTGACTGGCAGAGACATACAGAAGATGTACAACGACGTCAAGGCCAAAGGGCGGATCAGAAAAAAGGCGAACGGGGACACCGGCATGAGTGCCAGCTACGTTCGGGGCCTCCATATGATGCTCCACAACTGCCTGAACCGGGCGGTAAAAGAACGGTTGATCCTGCGAAACCCGACAGAGGACTGCATCGTGCCGAAGCTGGAGAAAAAGGAGATGCACATCCTCCACCCGGAGGACATAAGCGCCTATCTCAAAGAGGCAGACCGACGTGGTGTGTTGGCAATGTTCTTCCTCGAACTGACCACTGGCTTACGCAAAGGCGAACTTGTCGCTCTTCTCTGGTCTGACCTTGACGAGCAGTCAATGACCCTGAACGTCTGCAAACAGGCCGCCGGAGTCAAAGGCGGCGGGGTGAAGGTCACGAGGCCGAAAACAGAGACGTCGATTCGGAGAATCTCCCTGTCGCAAGAAACGATAGATGTCCTCAAGGCCGAACACGCCAAGCACCCGGAGCTTGAGATCATGTTCCCCTCGCCGAAGACGCTGGGAATGTACTATCCCGACTCGGTTACAGCCATCCACAACAAAATCCTCAAAAGCGCCGGACTCCCACACATTCGTCTGCACGACCTAAGACATACGTTCGCAACCTTGGCGCTCCAGAATGGCGTGGACGTAAAGACGGTGTCCTCCATCCTCGGCCACTACGACGCCGGGTTCACCCTCCGCACCTACACCCACGTCACAACCAAAATGCAGGAGGAAGCAGCCGCGACCATGGGCAAGCTGATCGGGGCGAACGTATGAGTAAAAACAATCCCGCCATAACTAAAAAAGCCGTGGGGCGCAAAATCCCACGGCCTTGTGCTGTCCCGTCCTTTCCGCTCCGAAATCCCGTTGGGGTCAGAAGTGGGTCAGAGGCGGGAAACGGCGAAAATGCGATATAGACGATTCGGATAGATGATTTCTCCATCCGTCTATTTCCAAAAATAATAAAAGCCTCGATTTTGTTCTCAAAATCGAGGCTTTCGTGGTGGAGGAGGGTGGATTCGAACCACTGAAGGCATCGCCAGCAGATTTACAGTCTGTCCCCTTTGGCCACTCGGGAACTCCTCCGTATGCAATTTTGGAGCTGGTGGACGGATTCGAACCCCCGACCTGCTGATTACAAAGACATGGAAAATCATTTTTTACTTGAGAATCAGCACTTTTTAGCCATTTCCGCTACGATTCAGTTACTCTCCGGCAATCTTTCCTCCATTGTTTCCACGTGCTTCGGAAGAGGTTATGGTCGGAAATGTGGTCTGGCGTATTCAACCTTGTCTCTCCCGCCATTCCTTCTCGATTGCTCCAGCACCTTTTCCGGCGGCTTTGGCAAAAAGATAAAACCGTTTCCATATCAAGTCCTGCTTCAGGTTATCTGCGGACGCGCTGGCAATACTTACCCCACTGCTGCGCGGTTGACTTGGCGCAGAGCCAAATGTGATCAGGTTATATAGGTCCACATTCTCCGGGTGCTTGATATTGACTTCGTAAATCACGTCTCTGGCCGACTGCATATCAAAAAGTTCCGCAGAGAGGATCCCGCTGATCCTTTCCGCGGTTTTTCTCATATCCGCAATATCACACGCTGTTTTAAGCATATCATTATTGTTCCTCTGCCCCATATTCCCTCCGCACAATGTCCGGCAAAATTTACCTAGCCTTATCTAAAAGAACGTTTCGGTATGTAAACCCATGTTACCTTGCCGGGGCAGTGAAGTCAAGACGTTTTCTCCCTTTTGCCGGGGAATTTACCCTCGACTTTTCCGCACCTCTGCAGTATTGTGTGTTGCCAAGTCTAATGGTGTGAAGTCAAGAATGCAATAAGAGAAAATTTGCGAAAGAAGTACCCCACAAGAGTAGTAA
>CANQBA010000054.1 GCA_947589545.1 uncultured Oscillospiraceae bacterium
GAAGGTCTTGGCGCATCCGCCCGCCGCTGTCCCTTTCGGGGACCGTCCGCTAAAGTTATCCAGTTGCCGGATATGAAGTTTTCAAAGAGCAACAGGGGGGATATTTACCCCTCTACTATCCATCCCGAAAAATCCGCAAGTGACCAAGAGATTTTATAAATTTTTTTCAAAAATTTTTTGTTTTAATTTTTTTAGGACCCTATCTCTCCGATACTGGACGGTATTGAGATGAACTCCAAGGCGCTTGGCGTATTCTCTTGCAGGTATACGCTCAAAGAAAAGGGCATTTATGAGGGCCATCTCCTCACCGTCAAGTTCTGTAAGTGCGCTTGCCAGTCGATGCTCCAGCTTCCTTTCATCGGCCATGTTTACCATATCTATCATGTCATCCTCGGCGCTTTGGTGCTCATTTACATTTAAGTCGCTTAAGGAGACATTATCTTCAAGGAGCTTTTCCAGAGATAGGACACGCCCAGCCTCAATATTCTCACGCACGTACCGTTCTCTACGCTCTGCATTGGAGTACGCTCTATAAATCTCGGCCGAAACCTCCACGTCAACATCGTCGACCCGGATTATGTAAGCGGTCACGTCACCGTTTTCGTTGCGGATTTGTCTGTAATTTCGGGCTTCTTGCCATTTATCCACTTATATGATCTCCTTTCTCGTTTTCGGTTGGGGAAAACGAGGGAGATCACGGGTATTCAGCTATATAGCATTGCCATCTTCTGTCCATGTCTGTGTCCTTCCGACGAATGTCGGAGCGAAGGACACAACAGGGCCTGCGTTACCGGAAGTACACGCAGGCCCTGTGATTGGAGGCAAAATGAGCGCAATGGTCCAAAGGGTACTTCCCGGTGTTTTCATTGAGCGTGAAAACAAACCTGTGGATTATCCTTCGCCCTATTGCAACTCAGGCGTATTTACTTTTTGGTCGTGATGACAGTGAACTTACGGAAAAACAAGAACCACCAGATTTGAGATCAACAAAACCGGTGGCGCAGAAGTGACAGGATATTGAGATAAGTTAACAGGTTACGCTTTAAACTCCTTTTTGCCGATTTTTGTAATCAATTTGATTTTACAACCTACCAACCAAAAAAATTGGCGAATCGTGGTGAAAGATATGAAATATTTGTTAATTCGTCAATATACGGGAAATTACATAACAATTCGTCAAGGATAGCTTCCGGGACGCAAAAAAGGCCGCAGATTTTTTCTGCGGTCTAAAGCTGTCTGAAAGACATGACTATTCTCAATTCCTTGACCGTTGCCCAGGGAGAATAATTTCCTCCACGAACCAGCGGTCCTCATCCTCAAAGAGCTTTCGCTCTTTTCCGCGTATCCAGATGGTGTACCGTATTCCGGTGCCTCCGACCTTTGTGGCGGCGGCACGGCGGCGCTCGGTAACCTTGTCAATGTCGAACTTGCGTCCGTCATCAAAGCGGATCCGTATCGGGGTCTTCCTCCCATCAGACTGATGCTCCACGATCACGTTGACAAATGTTCTGGCGTAAGTGACCTTTTCTTCTGCGTTCACAGCCTCTACCTCCCATTACTGATACATCATCCCCGGCATACGGACAAGGTCCCGTCCGTCCTCCGGCATTTTCTTGTCGCCCATCAGGATGGCGTTGTATATGGCCTTTTTCCCGAAGCGGCGGCGGATGTCCTCGATTGCCAGCTGAAGCTGTCCGCGCCTGTCGTGCAGGGCGTAATCCGAATAAAGGGAGATCTGCTCCGGCTGGCTCTGCGGTACAAGGTTGATGGCCCGGATAGTCACCGCCCGGACGTTGGTGGTCCATCTGTAACGCTTTTTGAAAAGCTCAAACCCCGCATTGGCAATCTCCAAGGACACTTGAGTCTTATACGGGAGTCTGCACTGAAACTGTTCCCCCGAAAGGTCATTGGCCCGGACCCACAGCTGGACGCCAGTGGCCGCCAGCTGATGGACGCAGAGCCGGTGGCCTACGTCCTGGCTCAACTCCAAAATGACCTTATAGACCTCCTCCTCGTCCGCCAAATCGGCGACGCAGGTGATGCCGTGCCCGATGGATTTTATGGGGGAGGTGTAGTTCTGGGGCATGACGCGGCTGGTATCCAGCCCGTTGGCGTAGCTCCAGAGGGCGAGGCCATTGACGCCGAGGAGCCTTTTCAAAAAGGCCGGGTCGGTCTTCGCAAGTTCCCCGATGGTGTGGATGCCGTACTTGGCCAGCCTGACTGTCGTTGCCGGTCCGCAGTAGAGGATGTCGCTCACCGGGAGCGGCCAGACCTTATCTTCGTATTCGTCCCTTGCTATGGTCGTGATAGCATCCGGTTTTTTCATGTCGGAGCCTAACTTCGCAAAGGTTTTCGTAAAGGAAATGCCAATACTGACGGTGAGGCCCAGCTCGTCCTTTGTGGCTTGCCGTATTTTCTCCGCTATTTCAAGACCATTTCCCATGGTACGGCTAAAGGAAACATCCGCCCAGCACTCATCCATGCCATATGGCTCAACGAGATTTGTGTACCGGCAATATATCTCCTTTGCCAGTTTGGAGTATTTCAGATATTGCTCATACTGAGGCGGGACCACGATCAGGCCGGGACAGCATCTTCGAGCCTCCCAGTTTACCATGCCGGTCTTGACACCGGCTTTCTTGGCAAGTTCAGACTTTGCAAGGACTATCCCGTGCCGCTCCTCGGTAGAGCCGCACACGGCCACGGCCTTGCCACGCAAAGCCGGGTTTAGCATCATTTCTACGGAGGCGTAAAAGCTGTTCATGTCCACATGGAGTATAGTTCGGTCGGTCATTGCACTCCCCCATTTTCTGCCTTTGAACGCATTATAACGCACATATATGTTGCTGTCAATGTCGCAGTTGTAGCATAGTATTAACATTTGTTGTTGACAGACTATATTTTCGGTAGTATAATTTTCATAAAGAGGGAGGCGAATCTATGATCAAGAATAATAGCATGGCATCAATTATCCCGTGCCCGCGCATTGGCACATATAACGCGGAGAGAGAAGCCCAGGCAAATATCATCGGGGAGCGTATTCGTGAGGCGAGAAAGGCAAAAAAACTGAGTGGACCGAAGTTTACGGAACTGCTTTCTCATTTCGGAGTGAAAATCACGAGACAATCTGCGGCCAGATGGGAAACCGGGCAGTGTACGCCCAATGCCTATCAGCTGCTTGCAATCTGCCACGCTCTGGACATTAGGGAAGGACTCAGGTACTTTGATGAGAGCTTCGAATGGCCCGCAGACGAACTTAATGAGGACGGTCGGCGAAAGGTTGAGGAATACAAGGCTGATCTCATTGCCACCGGTTTATATAAGCCGAGAGAGGCTGTGAGCAGACCAAGGATACATTATATCGAGGTCGATATAAGCACTCTGGCTGCTTCGGCCGGTACAGGAGATTTTCTGGATGCCGGAACCTTTGAGAAGGTGTCCTTTCCGGAGAAGGCCGTCCCGGCAAAGGCGGACTTCGGTATAAGGGTCAACGGCGACAGCATGGAGCCGGTCTATCATGACGGGCAGATTGTATGGGTCCAGCGTTGCGAGACGCTGGAGCCGGGGGAAGTAGGAATATTTGAATATGACGGGAACGGGTATTTGAAGGAGTACGACGAGCGGGAGCCTGACGCTGGGTGTGCAGAGGACTTCACCGACAGCGACGGAACTGTCCATATGCAACCGGTGCTTGTGTCTTATAACGAGGCATACGCGCCGATCATGGTATCTCCCAACGCGCCTTTCCGCATAGCCGGACGTGTTGTTATATGAGACAAGACCCGCTCCTTCACGGTTTTTGAAAGGGGCACCTATGGACACAGTATCACGGGTTTACGCATTACTTAATGAGCGCAATATGTCCCTCTACCAGCTGGCGAGACTCAGTGGAGTATCTCACTCCACGATAAAGACAACAGAAAAAAGAGGCGGCCAGCTCACGGTAGAAACTATTGAAAGGCTTTGTGACGGCCTTGGGATTACACTGTGCGATTTTTTTAGGGAGAATAAGGAAAAGAAAGTATAGAAAGCAATAAAATAGCTGGCAGTCCGCCTTTGCAAGTTTGCCAGACCAAATTGAACATATAAAAACATTGACGCCCCGTACCATCAGACCGGATGGTACGGGGCTCCGATATGTTAATATATGTTCCTAAAAGCTGTTCAAATATATTTCAATTTGAAAGATTCCAGCGGTTTTTGATACTACCATTTTCCCATTATATTTTTCTATACACAGCTCGACATTTTTCAAGCCAAATCCATGATAGATACTGTGCGCCTTTTGAACGTGACCTTCGTCAAAGGGGTTGGATATTTCATAGAACAGAATGCTGTTATGCTTTTTTAGCTTAAGAGATATTTTTCTCTGTTCAACAGGGAGGCTCTGACACGCCTCGATAGCGTTATCCATCGTGTTGCCAATAAGTATGTATAAATCTGCGGCGGTTACGCCGAGTTCCTCCGGTATCAGCACATCCATTTCAAATTCGATTTGCGCCGCGCGGGCCTCCTTGACATACTCGTTGAGGATTACGCTGACCACCCGGTTCTTCACATCAACTACGCATGAAATGGAATCCAACATTTCCTGAAACTGATGTATCGACCCGTCAGACGTGTCGATTTCCGACGCCCGGATATATTTACTCAAATCATGCCACAACGCCCTTGTTTCTTCTTGCTGGATCCTGAGCTCGTCGTAGTACTCCTGTTGCATGGCATAGTGATGCTCAGCAATTTCCCATTTCCTTTTTTCCTCCGACTGTTTTTGCATCCTGTTTGTATAATAGATTGCTGCGATGCTGACATACAGTAAGCCCAACAGGACAAAAATGAAAAGAGGATGGAGTTCATAATGCATAACAAAGCACTGCCACGTTAACAAAAAGCAAAGCAGGAGCGATACGAGCCAGCATGGAGCGGCCGGGAGTAATACCTTTGGGGAGATACTGCGTTTGTTCCGATTGATAAGGCTCACGAGCAGGACAAGACCGAGCATAATAACGTGACAGGCTATTATGTATATGGAACGGTAGGCGTGATTGGACATCAAAGTTTCATTCTGAATATTAAACTGGTTAAAGGCAAGCGCAGAAATAATATCGGTAACGGCAAATATCGCGCAGAAGGATACCGCAGAAATAAGTCCCGGAAACGGGCTTGCCCGAAACAAAACTATGCTAATAGTAAATACGGCTAACGTAGCAAAAAATATTCTTCCGTACACCATGTCCTCAATCAGTGAAAAGGCGATCAAAGAGATGCCAAGCACCAGATAAGTCAGAACCGCCGTCCAGCCCGGAATGGCCCGACGTTCAAAAAAGCCGCTTAGAAACATATGTATCATCCATACTTCTGCCACGACACAACCAATCTCTACTATATAGTACATGGTCATCTCCTTAAAAACATACGTAATTGACTTTCAAAATCCTGCTGTTTCCTGCGGCTTATCGGAATAACGGCACCGTTTGTCAGGCGGACCTCTTTAGGCATCACCGTTTTAACATGGGCAAAATTTATGATATAACTCTGATGAGGCGACCCAAAATAGACCGGCGGCAATTCAAGAAGAATCTCCTTCAGAGTGGCGCGAAACGTGTAGGCCCTGTCAATCGTATGAAGGATTGTGTAATGGTTGAATACCTCAAAATAGTATATATCATCCAATGGGACAATGTGCGAAGCCCCGTCCATAAAAAAAACAAAGCGCTTTGCTGAGGCTTCATTTACTGCTGCGGACAGCGCCCTGTTGAGCTTGCTCTGTTCAATCGGTTTGGTAAGATACCGAAAGGCTATTCCGTATCCGCGAAGTGTGTATTCCATACTTTTGGTTAAAAATATAATGATCGGAGCGGAACCCGCTTCGACCAGCTTTTTTGCAATATCATAGCCGTTTGGTGGATCCATTTCAATATCCATAATAGCAATATCAAAATGCTCCCGCTTTTCCTCAGAAAAAAAGGCGGTCGCACTGGAAAAAGGACATACCTCCATGGAGCTGCCCGTGTCAAAAATGCGAACAGCCTCCGAAAGTGCCAGCAGATCCTTTTCCTCATCATCGCAAACAGCGACACGCATATGTGGTTACCCCCTGCTTATCATAATGGCATTTTATGTAATAGCCGCGCGAATTCAATCAAAAGGGTGCGCTTCTTTTCGTCCAGCTTGGAAGCAAAAAAGAATAGTTCCGTCAAATCATCATGGGTAATTGGCTTGTCCGAGAATAATTCGTTCGCATCAATTCCAAGGCAAGTGACAAGATCTTGAAGAGTTTCAAATTTCGGAAAACACTCGCCACGTTCGATTTGTCCAATAAAGCTTGTTGACTTATCAATCTTTTCAGCTAACTGCTCTTGAGAGAGTCCCATATCATGCCGCCTTGCTCTAACGATTTTTGCAAGTCTTTCTTGCTGAGTCAACATTATTTCGCCACCTATCTGCGTTTAGATGGTCATATTATATCCAAATCGTCAACGCAATATAATTAAGTGGCCCTTTTATTATATACCAGTATTACTGTTAAATCAAGCTGCAGACTTTCCACTTGCGCCGCAGTTCCTACCACTTACGCCAAGCCTATTGATTTAATTCTTCCTTTTTGTTACTAATATACTAAAGAAAGGAGGGGATTGCTCTGATAGAGAAGATGTCATCCACCTTTGCCAAAAAAATAATATTGGTTGGAAACTTACAGGGAATTAGCGAACCAGTATTACGGTTCGGTTGTGAACTTATTCTCACTTCTATTTTTGGAACACTTATTTTGATTGTACTTTCTATAATTATAGGACATCCCATAGTCTGGCTATTCTTTTTAATGGGATTTGCCCCGCTCCGTACAACCGCAGGAGGGTATCACGCAGACACTCACACAACATGTTATTGCGTAACATCGCTGATGTTTTTGCTTGCTGCGTTAACATCGTATACATTTACATGGTATAGATTTACATACGCCTCTGTTTCTGTTTTTTCAGCTGCATTTACAATTATGTTTGCCCCACTTGCTGCTACAAACAAGCCGTTGTCTCCAAAACGATATCATTCCAATAGAATTAATAGTCTTATCATTATTTCCATAAATGCTTTAATTGCCGTAATTTTTACCGTGCTGAATGTTGTAATTGAAGAGGCAAATATGTACTTTGCCGGTATCTTTTTTGCCTCGGCATCTCTCGGCATGGGAAAGATAAAAAAATATTCTATCAGGAGGAAAGCAAAATGAAAAACAAGTTAATGAATTTTGTAGTCAAGATTATGGGCTCGGTAGCAGCCATGGCAATCATGGTTGCATTAGGAAATGCTAACAACACCTGCATCTTCTGGAGCTATCAGCCTGATGTTCCAAAAGAGTTGCGGTGAACATATGTCCGATCACGGGACCTATGGACGTTAGAGGCAAGGCCGATGTGATAGAAATACCGTCTGAATATGATGGCTGTTACTGGATTGTGTTTTCCATGGGTATAATATGCGAGAATTCAGCATGAGACAATCATTGAGATCTATGAAAGACCCTTGAGAACTGTACATATCTTACCTCGGTAGATTTGGGTATCATTGGGAGGATTGGGCATCGGACCTTTTCTGGTTGCAACGCCCTGAAACGCATACCCATCCCAAAAATCATCTCTGGAAAAATCCGGTTCCTGAAATGCGTCATCATGGACGTGCGAAGGGTGACTCCAATGGGGTTTGTTTTTTTGAGGCTGTTCCGTTAGCTCTAATTACTTGTATGATGGTGCCCGTACATCCCAGCTAAAAACCGTAGAACATATCGAAACACAGTTGTTTATGTCATTTTTGGGTCTGGTGGAGACGTAGACACCATCACGCAAACAATGACATAATCATATTGCGCTAAACTTCAATTAAAACCTTTCCTTCACGACGGGCTTTTTGTGCCGAGTTACGTCATTTGGCTTGACAATACATGCAGTATTATAGCCTACGCCTCATTACTTTTCCGCCACGAAAGATCCTCGCCGCTCGGAGAAATGTCTTAAATGAAGTTTAGTATTAGATACGACACAAAAGCGTAAAGGGGGGAGTAAAAGTGGGAGATTTGTAGTTAATTAATTTAGAAGAGGGAAAATGCCTGTTCTAAGTCTAAGAAAAGTTTGATATCTTGAAAGGAGTAACAACATGAAAAAACTAATCGCTACAGTATTAACATTAGCATTGATTTTTGCTGTAAGTACAACAGCGTTTGCCGCCGAGGAAGAGGAGGCGTTACCTGCGGCCAAATTGGCTGAAGTCACAGAAGTAATCTTTGGCGACTGTGATGATGTTCTTGTCGGCTCCTCTAAAGACACGCGGGAAACAACTTTGCCGACCAGCTATTGGAGTCTGGCTCAAAATAGTTATAAGGCAAATTTACAAGTTGTTGGCAAAAGCTGGTTGTACACAAACTATTATTATCATCCGAATGGTGATGGAAAGATTTTTGTTAATTACGATGTCAAGGCTAAAGAGGGTACCACAACCCTTTACATCGGTTTGTATGATTTAGTCCAGAATGAATTGGTCGTAGTGTTTCCAGTTGATGGAATTGAAGAGGGTGGGACAACTGGAAGCATGTACTTTTATAACCTCGTTCAGTCGCACAACTATGCTGTCTGCTTCCGCGCTCATCCAACTGCACTGAATGGCAAAGCTGAAATAAAACATTAACCGCTAAATACGAAAGGGGACTCAATAATGAAAAAACGGATACTTTCTTTGGTCATAGCTCTCGTCTTTGTTATGCACTCTGGCATTGTTGCGTTTGCTGAGGAAAGCAATAGCACGCCTTCAAAGGAGTATTATTCCGAGCAGGAAACCAAAACCGGCAAGGAAGCACTCTCTGTAATTGACATTACGAGAATATCAGATCGTTATGCTGACATTCAAGCAAAAAATGGATATGATATTGTGTCCGTAGCCAAGCAGACCGTATATGTTATTGACACTATAAACAACAAGGGGGAAATCTATAACAGTAGGTTAATGACAGAGGATGAAGTGTTACAATACAAATCAAATTCCACATTGAATGGGGATACATGGGTAGGCGAGGACGGAGAAACTCACCAAGGTGGAAAGTTGTCCATTTATTTAGTGGTCTATAAAGATTCGAGCCGGAACTATTACGCGTATGGTACTGCGGACTGGGAAAACGGCGTGTATTCTGGTGGGATAAATGGGCCTTCTTCCGGATATGATTTCCTTGCAATTACATGGGGCGGCGGTGGTGAACTCAAAAACAGTGACAATAGCATATCTGGATCATATCAATATGAACAAGGAAGCATCTCGTTTAGTAAGGCACAATCAGATACTTATTGCGGATATTGCTGGCAATTCAACGAAACCAAAGGGGCGTATTTTGCCGACTATATTGACAGTTATGCAAAGTTACAAAAGACATACAGTACTTATAGAGGCAAAGAAACAAACATTCGTTTGACTTATGTTCATACCTACCAATCAACTGTAGGTAGCATATCCTTCCAAGGGGGCTCCAGCGGTTTTGCTGCGGGAGTTAGTCTCTCCAGCTGCGCCAAACAATGGCAAATCGAGATTGATGTACCAGAGATCTACTATTAATCCATATTTTTTGGGGGGTATGAAAAGGGCTTTCATACCCCCCAAAATGGTAAACATTTATTGGGAGATGATTACATGGAAGTAAAAAGCAGAACAAAGTCTATAATCATTACACTGTTCGTGTTCACTGTTATGATTGGACTTCTGGCTTTGTATTCAATGAAGTGTTTCCGGGGTGTTTCGGAAGAAAGAATTGAAGAGAAGGCACGCGAGTTTCACAATATTGATGATGAATGGCCAGTTATTAAGGCCACAAACGATGATGTTTCGGCTATGCTCTTCTATCCGACAGATGGGAGCAGTCATATCTATTCTATCTACAATAAGCATAACGGATTATCGAACGGGTATTTTTTCAGGATTGGAGGTACGATAAGTGAGATAAACAGCGGATGTGTACAATTCATTTTTGATGAGAATCATAGCCGAATATACATTTCAATGAACAGCCAGAGAATCTGTAAAGTTGAAATAGATGACGGAAATCATATGGATACTGTGTTACTGGATGAAGAAGAGCCATTTGTGCTTGTTTACCCATCTAATGTCGGAAATGTAACTTTTTATAATGCCGAGGGGGAGCTTGTAGCTCCTGTACAAAGAGATGTTCCATAACAAGAAGATTGTGAAAAAGAACAAGAGAGAATTCCTCTGGGTGCTGTTTGGAGCATACTGTATTGCCCTGTTCTTCATACTCTTTGTGAGGAGAAAATTTGAAATTTGGCTTCCGTACTGGGAAGAAGTGAAAATGAGTATCAATCTCGTTCCGTTTCGGTCGATTCGCGGAAACGTATTCTATATCATAGAGGGAACCGACAGATATATGATCCGTCATTCCGTCATCAATCTCTTGGGGAATATCGCGCTGTTTATGCCCTATGGCTTTTGCGTCCCGCGGCTGTTTGAAAGATTCCGGCGGTTTGGGATGTTTGTCCTGCTTTCCCTCGGAATTCTGCTGTCTGCTGAAACGATCCAAGTATTAACATTAAGGGGAAGCTTTGACATAGATGATATTATCCTGAATATGTTAGGAGCAGTTATCGGTTTTTCCCTGTCGAAAAAACGGGTGTCAAACGAACAATCCACGCGACCGAAATAACCGTCGTTCTGATTTTTGATAATAAGAGCATGACTTGCGCTATATCCTGATGCTGGTAAAGAAGCATCAGGACACCAGCTGTGAAGATAAGGATGTCCTCATCACTATATTTTGAAGGTTAGGGTCAGGTCCCAGAGGACGGGTTTCACGTCGTTTTGGAAGATCAGGTTCTTCACGGTGATAGCATTGCTGATTTCGGGAAGACCGTTACTTTCTTCGTTTTAGATAATGGATAATGGCACCATGAACGGTGTTATAATCAAAATATGGCTTTGTGGGGAAACTCAAATGCAGGAAAATAAAAGTAATATGACCATTATAGACAATAAAAACTACAACAACACAATAGGTGATATAATTCGGTCATTGAGGAAACGCGCAAATATGACGCAGGAGGATCTCGCAGACGGTATATGTTCTGCTGTATCCGTGTCTCGAATTGAAAATGGAGTGCAAATGCCATCGAGTACTGTTCTCGAAGCTCTTCTCGATAAGTTAGGGACAAGTACATATCATATTTGCAACATATTCTACCAAACCGATGAGCAACTGGCATTTGATCGTCAAGCTGATTACGTTGCTAATTGCTTTAGCGCCGGAAGAATATCAGAGGCAACAGAATTGTTAAGGACCTTGGAAGAATATGTGAATACAGATCCTCTTAATATGCAGTACTACTTGTTACTTACAGCAACTGCTAACCTATATGACAGTGGAGACAACGAGAAAACTTTATCGCTTTTGAGAAAAGCATTAGCAATAACGAAACCGTCTCTTGACTTGACTGCTTTTCAAGATGAACTTCTGACTATCAGAGAAGCTAATATACTTAATTTAATTGCCGTTTCTCTTTTCAAGTCTGGGCAATCAAGCAAGGCTATTCGCATGAGCAATGAATTGTTTCAATCACTTAGCAGGCACAATTCAACCATAAGCGGATATGATATTCTGCGAATTAATGTAGCTATTAATCTCACCCAATATTTAGAAAATGAGGGCAGATACAGCGAAGCCATTATGTACTGTAATCAAGCGGAAATATTAAGCAAAAACAGTCAGGAGCAAGCTTTACTACCAGAAATCCAGTTTATAAAAGCAATGGTCATGCATTCAATGGGAAAAGATTCAGATAGTCGCACAATATTGATGGCGGTGGTGCCCTACATGGAATTGATTGGGAAAAAGGAATTTGCTAAGTTGGCGATTGATTTTGCGAAAAAAGAGCTAAACCTCCAAATATGAATATAACATAACTTTTCATGTAATTTTTATAATACATTCAATGATATGGCTATCTTTTATCTTTTCGCTATAATAATCTTGTAGCGGTTGCACAGGAAGGAGGGTATATTGATGGATACCATTAGCACGGTCGTTATCGTATACATCGAGATCATCGTTAAAAAGTAACAGGGCAGTTGAGCAAACATAATACACCGTATTGACATAGAAGAGCAAAAGACGTAATCACAACTGCTACAGCAAAAGGCTATAAGGGTTTATCCCTTATAGCCGCTTTCAAATTATTGCATAAAATGGAGGTTCCATGCATGCGTAAGTATATATTTTACAAAAACAAAGCATGTCTCACTTTATTAGTAGCGCTTCAAACACTACGAACTGCGGGAACAGTATGTGTTGCAGTTTTGATTAACTATCTAATAGACACTGTTTCCAAAGGAATCCAGTATAAACAGACATGGATACTTGGTAAATGTGCCGTTATATGCTGCCTATACGCGCTACTACTTGGCCTGATAATTCTATTATGCGAAAAGGTAGCCGCTATTACATTCAAACGAACCCTCCTGAATATTAGATTGGCGGCTTTTGATGGGATATTGAGTATAGATGTAGCTGAAATACAAAAGACAAACAGTGCGGAATATGTTACGTTGCTCAACCAGAGGATCAGTGTTTATGAGGAGAGTTATCTAAAGAATCTATTGTCAATATACGATTCAATCCTTGGGATATTGATAGCAGTTGGTCTTTTGTTATATATAAACCCCATCGTTGCAGTAATTTCAATTATTGCTATGGCTGTTCCTGGATTTATACCTAAGCTTTTTAGTGGTAAGATGGGTAGTCAGCAAGGAAAAATAATCCAAGATACTGCCGCTTATACCGCAAAGGTAAAAGATGTTCTAACTGGTTATGAAGTAATCAAGGCATATCGCATAAGCGATTTGATGAGCAAAAAACATACAGAAAGCGCCACTGAGATGGAGCAGAGCAAGGTAGCACTAGCAAACACAACAGCATGGTTATATGGTTTTGCAAACATGGCTTCAATTTCTGTTCAATTTTTGATAATGACTTTATGTGGACTTTTTGCAGTACGCGGGCTTGTTACAATTGGAAGTATTGTTGCCGTGACGCAGCTGACTGGTCAAGTTATATCTCCGGCATTTCAACTTTCCACAAAATTCAGTCAATTGAAATCAACCAAACCAATTCGCAATCAAATCCTCACAACAATTAATCTTCCTGGGGCTTCTAACGATACGGAAGAACCAAAAGAGTTGAAACAAGTTTTAAGCCTTGATAATATATCTTTTTCCTATGGTGACAGCCCTGTTTTAAGACAAGTGCAAGCGCAAATCGACTGTGGGAAGAAATATGCTATTGTAGGAAAAAGCGGGAGCGGAAAAAGCACGTTACTCAAGATAATTGCCGGTTATTATAAAGACTACAGCGGGACTATTTTAATAGATGGAGAATCGGCTCGATTGTGCAGTCAGTCATTAATTTCACAAAACATTTTTCTGTTTGATGATACAATAAAGAATAATATAACATTATATAGAAACTACTCCGATGATTCCATCGAAAAGGTAATCCATATGGCGGGGCTCAGCGAACTGATCTCTCGTTTAGAAAACGGTCTCGATACGGAGGTAGAAGAAAATGGGGCGCGTTTCTCTGGAGGAGAAAAGCAACGAATCGCTATAGCCAGGGCCTTACTACACGGCAAAAGTCTCTTGATGTTGGATGAAGCAACTTCCTCGTTAGACAATGAACGGGCTCAGGAGATAGAGGAAAACATTTTGGGTCTGAAAAATATTACCTGCATCTCGGTGACGCATAAACTGTATCCTAACATACTACGCATGTATGATAAAATCTTTGTTATGGACGAGGGCAGTATAGTTGAACAGGGTTCGTTCGAGGAATTAATAAATAATAATGGACTGTTTAAAAAATTATATGCAACCGGGATAGGTTGATTTTCCCCGCAGTCAATCCATAACATTAACTGCTAAATATATTTTAAAACATGGGTTTGCGTATCTTGTTATGGCACTTCCATTTTCTGCACCAAGATTGTTATCATAGTGAAATCTTCAAGGCGGGTCCGAATCTATCCTCAGTTTTGCAAGACGTACAGTCTCCCACTGGCTGGAGACTGTATGCTTTTGCTGTCATGACGGTATAGATTTTCAGGCAGAGTGTAACGGTTGGAAGTATAGTTTCCGTTGTCACAGTGACGTCGGCCCTTATTAAGATAACCAGCCTTCTTCAAGTCCGCAATCGTCCGCTTTACCGTGGAGCGGGGAGAGGTGGAGGCATTAAGATAATCAGTGATTTTTCCCGGTGGTATTTTAGCGCAAAAGTTGACAACGGCGACAACTCCTGATATTATATTTTTATCAATTTAAGCAAATAGGGGGAATTAAATATGAAAAAAATTAGACGATTTGTTGCCTTATTGCTAACTCTTTCTATTGCGCTTATTTGTTCAGTGTCAGCATATGCGAGCGGCACTTCCGGCCTTTCAGCGTCAGATAGTACGGAGCTTCGGGACTTTTTAGTAAGTGGCATGGTGGCAGCGGAAGCTGTATCTGAATTTGAAAAGGAAACAAATATCAAGTTCGATATAGCGGACTATTCTAACTTGGATTTTTCCGGGGAAAAGAGGGATGATACAGAGTCGTTTTTGATTGATTATCTATCTTCAAGCGGTTCTACTATTTCAAATTTGAGTAAATCAGAGGAAGTGTCGCTGGCTGAGGCGAAAGCGACTTCTGTTGCGTATGCGATTGAGTGCGCTCAGTGGAGCATTTCACAAAATCGTGCTACAGATATTGTGTCGGAAGCGGAGTATATGTTCATTTCCCATTATGTTGATCGGAAAGATTATTTTTGGAATCAAGGAGATCCGTCACTGCTTCTGGACGGTGAAGCGCGTTCAGAAGCCGAAAATGTGTTAGCCAAGTGGATAACAAATTATGATCGGCAGGCGTATAATACATATATGGACTCTACAAAAGTATCCAGTGCTCTACAGCGTGTAGGAAACATAGCACTCGGAGCCACATCGCTAAAGGCTGATTACGATGACTTGAGTCAGGCTGTGGGCGATGTTACCCTTGCGGGACGTGCATTTTCTGTTGCCAAGATTAATTTGCTTGAGTTGGATTCTGCTTTGACTACTGTTGACGTGCTTTCTGACGCTCGTTGGTTAATTACTCAAATTACTGCAGATTTTTCGAGTGACCCAACCGAAAGTCTGGATGTTTTGTTTCAGCGATATATGGAAGATGGAAATATCCTAACAAGTTATGGTAGCGTAGACAAAAAAGCCTTGATTCAGAATTCAATAGCTTTGGTGGGTGGTTATGCAATGGGTGGGTGTTCTGGTGCTGCCAACTCAGCACTGGGTATTTTAAAATCAGCCGTGATTGGTTTTACAATAGAGGCATATACTGATTTCTTTAACTATGTTGCTTGGCTGGCTTTACAATACGGTTATAGTGGGCGATATGCAATGCGTTTGTCTGATTATTTGGGGATTTGAAGATTATGACCTTTACGAAGTGTATGGAGCTTTACCCTACATGGGCGGGTATAGCGGCGGTTGTATTATTTATCATGCACTTAGTTATGCCATATCACCCGCGAGAAAGATATCCACGTGATGATCCTCCGCCAAGGTTCTTCGCCTCATTCTCCTTGGGTGAACTAATTCAGTACGTTATCCAGGTCCTGACCTTTCCGCTCATCCTTTTTGCCAGCGCCTTTATTGATTTGCGCTTTGGCCTCCCAAGTGAAGTAGGCGCGATTATCCTTTTCGTTCTTGCAGTTCTCTGGTGGTTTCTCCCCAGAAATCTCGCACGGAAGATCGACGGGTGGTAAACAGAGAGAGGCGCGTTTACAGTGAGTACTGTTATATTACTTCTTCCTCTGTACTGGGTTCTCTGTTAGAGTGGGTCCTTCAAGGGGGGTCATGGTGAACAGGGCCCCTGTTCAGGAGAAGGGTGCAGTCTCCCCTTGGCGGGAGACTGCACTTTTTTACGGTGGCCGGCCTTCTTCAATAATCGTGTAGAGGTTGGATGTACAACCTCCGTTGTCACGGTTACGGTGGTCCTTTTGGATGTAACCGGCTTTCTCGAGGTCCGCAATGGCCCGCTGGACGGTGGAGCGGGAGAGGTGGAGGTCAGAGGCGATTGTATTGAGACCAGGCCAGCACTTGCGTTCTTTGTCGGAGCGGTCGCGGAGGTACATATAGACGGAGCGGGCTCGGTGAGGTAGCTCCGTGTCGGTGTAGATCGTTCCAAACAAGCTCATGGGCCGTCCCCTCCGCCGTCTAAGTTGTAAGGGGTAGGCTTTTTGTCCTCTGTGTAATCGGTCGTTTCAGCGACAGCCGTAATTTCTGCGGCCTTATCTGTATGGGTCGGAGCTTCTTTTTCAGCTTTCTGTTGCTCCTTCGCCCTGCGCTCAGATTGGTTTTGGCGGGGATAGCTTTCGGTTATGCTCCAAGCGAGGGACGACTTGTCCGCGTAGGCCACCTTCCTGGCGGACTTCTCCGGGAGGATGTATGGTTCACCGAAGCGGATGCCCCAATCGAGGTAAAGCCGGAGCTGTGTCTGGACGGGGTGGAAGCCGGTCTTCATGACGATGAAGCTCCCCTTGGGGATTGCCTTCAACTCATCCGGAGTCATCAGTGGCCGCTCCATCATCTGGAGAGATTCGCTTGGGTCGTTTTTGCTCTTTGAGATGCTCCCGCTCATCACCGTGCGGCTGCCGAGAGCCTTGGACAGCACCTCGGCGGTCTGGCTGTTGGGGGCGAAGCCGCCGAAGATGGTGTCCTGGCAGTTGTCGCAAACAATTTCCGCACCTTCTTTACCATAGTTCTTCTCCAATTGCGCCAGCGACTGGATGATTGGCACCAGCGTCAGCTTACGAGAACGACCAGCGGAGAACAAAGGCAGTATGTCGAAGGGCGGCATGGTGCCGAGCTCGTCGCAGTAGAAGACCACGCGGTTTTTGAGCTTTCCCCCGTTTTCATCGGCTATGGCAAACAGCTCACGGGACAGGTTCTGGATGAGCAGGCCGGCCATGAAGTTTTTTGTACTGTCCTCCTCCGGGAGTATGAGGAAGATGGCGCATTTTTGCGAGGCGAACGTTTCGGCATCGATGGCGCTCTCGAAGCACAGCACCTGCTCCAGCTCCGAATCCAGGAATGCATTAAGCCGGGACAGGACCGTGGACATGACGGACGCCATGGCCTGATCGGCGCTGTTGAGGGCGGCTCCGGCAAACCACCGGGCCTTATGGGTGCCGGGGAGCTTATCCATGAGCTGGGCAAACCCGTTCTTCTGATTCGGCCCCACCGGCGCCAACAGATCCTGTATGAGCTTGAACACGCTGACGATGTGCCTCCGCTCCCGCGGGTCGTCCTCCGTGGGAGGAAGGAACTCAGCGAGGAGGAGTACCACGGCGGTCAACAGCCCCTCTGCGGCATCATAGAAGAATGCGTTCTGACCGTAGGTCGAGGCATCCCCGTCCGGGTTGATGATGGTCTTTGCGAGGATCTTTGCGTACTTCTCCGCCTTGGCCTTCGCCGCTAGGTTCTTGGGGTCGGCGCGGCTCACGTCCATGTAGTGGTTGATGAGGGACAATAAATTAAATCCATCTGACCTGGTGGGGTTGCGAAGATCAATGACGGCCACCTTGTAGCCGTAGTATTTCGTGGCGACGGCTCCGTAATTTCGGGCCAGGTCGCCTTTGGTATCCAGCGCCAGAAAGCTCATCCCACTGGCGCAGGCGTACTCCAAATTCGGATAGAGGAAAAACGCCGTCTTTCCGATGCCGGATGCGCCGATCATCAGGCAGTGGACGTCGTCGCAGTCCACCATGGCTGTGACGGCGTTCTTTTTGCCCTCGCTCCCAAGGATGAGGCCCTGGGCGTCGGTGGGAAGCTCCTTTCCCTTGCGCCAGAGGGCGGGCCGGAAGGCGACGTGGCGAAAGGCTTTTAGGATCTCGCCCTTGGTCGCCCACCGTGCCGTTCCGTGCTGGCCGTCGCCCACGGTGCGGGACTTGATGCCGTCCAAGGTGTAGTTGTGACTGAAAAATAAGATAGCGCCGAGGACACACACCATGACGGCCACCGACGCTATCAGGGGCCACACATTACCGGCCATGACGGTTTCACCTCCTGAGTTTGCTGTGCCACAAGGTCGTCGTTCCAGTCCTTGAGCCGAGGAGCAACGCGCACAGTCCGGATGCCCGCCTTGCCAAATTCCTCTGCCATCCGTGAACAGGCCATATTTCCGGCCTTGTCGTTGTCCAGGCACAAAAACACCGTGGCCTTCTGGCAGCCCATCTGCGCCCCGGTCTGGATCACCGGCTGGATGGAGGTCCCGCAACAGGCCACATAGCTGTGTTCCCGCCAGTTGCGAGGGTAGAGCGTTATAAACGACAGCATATCTATGGGAGCCTCGAATACATAGAGCTTGTCATCCGTGCCGATGTGGTGGAAGCTGTACCGCGGGTCGCTGCCCTCAATGTTTATGCGGAAGGGCTTCCCGAAGCTGTTGGAGCTGCGCGCATGGGCGTGACGAGGGATGCCTTCTTCGTCCCAGCCCACGAAGACGCAGTTGTGGTGCTTGGCGTCCTCGTAGAGCAAATTTCGTTTCTCGAAGTACGACACCACCGTGGGATCAATGTGCCGGGTGTTCACAAGGTATGCGAACACCCGGCGCATATTTTCATATTTCTCCGGCAGCGCAAACTCCTTCGGCGGCGCCGGCTTTCGCTCCTTGGCGGAGGGATATGCTATTTTCGCGTCGCCGCCCAACAGCATCGTCACCGCCTCCGGGTAGGAAAGGCCGTAGTAGCTCCGCACGAAGGACACCGGTCCGCCGCCCTTGCCGGTGGCGTGGTCGTACCACTCACTGCCCCGAACAGTGATACTGTGGTTGCTGGCCATCCGCTTTTCTCGCCCGGAAACGATGAGCTTCTCCCCGCGCCGGAGCAGGAATTCCTCCAGATCCACATTCCCGGCCCGGAGCTTTTGTTCGTCTGTGAAATAGATATAATTAGACATTTTTTCACCCCTTACATTTTTGTTGAGTTTTCCGACGCTGTGTTGTAAAATAAATATACCTTGACACGGACAGGAGGATGGTCATGGACAACGACAAGCTCGAACCAATCACCCAACCGGAGCAGACATATCTATCCATACGGGACTCTATTGTCACCGCCCAGCGCGGGCTGTACACGGCGGTCAATACCGCAATGGTGACAGCGTATTGGGAAATCGGAGAACAGCTTTACCACGCTTGTGGGGAGAACGACCGGGCAGAATACGGGAAGCGCCTGATGTCCTACCTCTCCGATCGGCTGAGTGCTGAATTTGGGAAGGGCTTCAGTGTTCAAAATCTGCGGAACATGAGGCAGTTTTATCTTATGTTCCCAAAACGCTACACACTGTGTAGCGAATTGAGCTGGTCCCATTATCGCCTTCTCATGCGGATACAGGATGACGGTGCCCGTGAGTTTTACACCTCCGAGTGCTCCAAATCCGGCTGGAGCGTTCGCCAACTTGAGCGGCAGATCCACACCATGTACTACCAGCGCATTCTCGCAAGCCAGGACAAAGCGTCCGTCGCCGCGGAGATAGACACGCTGGAGCCCAAACCGCAGTACGAGAAAATCGTCAAGGATCCATATGTCATGGAGTTCCTTCAGATCAAGCCGGATACCCACGTTTACGAAAGCGATTTGGAACAGGCGCTCATCGACCACCTTCAGCAGTTTCTTTTGGAGCTTGGACGGGGCTTTTCCTTTGTGTCCCGGCAAAAGCGTTTTACTCTTGATGGGCAGTCCTTCTTTATTGACCTTGTGTTCTATAACTACATTCTCAAATGCTTCGTGCTCATCGATTTGAAGACAGACACCCTGACCCATCAGGACATTGGGCAGATGCAGATGTACGTCAACTACTACACCAGAGAGCTCATGAACGAGGGGGACAACCCACCGATTGGAATCCTTCTCTGTGCGGAGAAGAGCGATGCCATCATCCGCTACACTCTGCCGGAGAATAACTCGCAGATCTTCGCTTCCAAGTATCTGCCGTACCTACCTACGGAGGATGAGCTTCGGCGCGAATTGCGGCTTGACTCGTTCACGAAAACTGAGGAATAATAAAGCAGCAAGGGGGGCAATATCGTCCCCCTTGTTTTCACCTCATGTTAATATTCATCTTCTCATCCTCGTGATCGTCCGGCTTATGCCCCATGGCGATGCGCTTCTCCTGAAGCTCGCGCCGGCGCTTGCGGTCGATGTGGAGGCCCATGTGAGTGGAGTCCTGGGCTGTGGAATCCCGGAAGATGTTCGCCATGTGGTGAAACATTCGAAGCGCCGCCAGACCGACCGACGAGTTGTACATATCGTCTAAGTGGTCCAGAAAAAATTGGGCGTAGGTGTTACCCTGGGCCGCCGATTGGGTGAGGTAGACCACCGCCGCCTCTCTGTCAGCCGGCACCTCCCGGCCCAGCAGATAGAGCTTGCCGAGAGTGTACTGCGCGTATTGGTTACCCTGTTCGGCGGAAGCCTTCAGATATTCAAGGGCAGTATCCACGTTCTTAGACACATACTCCCCACTGAGATAGATCTTGCCTAATGTGTATTGGGCAAATTGGTTTTCCTGTTCAGCGGATGCCTTCAGGTATTCCAGTGCAATGCCAACGTCCTTCTTCACATACTCCCCTTTAAGGTAGAGCTTGCCCAGCGCGTATTGGGCGAATGAATTATCCTGTTCAACAGATGCTTTCAGGTATTCAAGGCCAGTGTCCACGTCCTTCTGCACATACTGCCCACCGAGATAGAGCTTGCCCAGCGTGTATTGAGCAAATGGGTTTTTCTGTTCAGCGGACGCTTTCAGATACTCAAGGGCAGTTTCCACGTCCCTACTCACATACTCCCCACCGAGATAGAGCTTGCCCAGCGTGTATTGAGCAAATGGGTTTTCCTGTTCAGCGGATGCCTTCAGGTATTCCAGTGCGAGGCCCACATCCTTTTTCACATACTCACCTTTGAGATAGAGCTTGCCCAATGTGTATTGGGCGAACTGGTTTTTCTGACCAGCGGAGGCCCTCAGATATCCGAGGGCGACACCAACATCCTTCTTCACATACTCGCCTTTGAGATAGAGCTTGCCCAACGTGTATTGAGCAAACTGGTTTCTCTGCTCGGCGGAAGCTCTCAGATATTTTAGAGCCGTGTCCACATCTTGGCTCACATACTCTCCCTTGAGGTAGAGCTTTCCCAATGTGTATTGGGCGAATTGGTTATCCTGGCCAGCGGATGCTCTCAGATATTCGAGGCCCTTGTCCACGTCCTGACTTACGTGCTCCCCCTTGAGATAGAGCTTGCCTAACGTATACTGAGAATAGTGGTAGGCTTTGCCGGCAGCATACTTGAGCCAACGGACACCATCGTCAGGCGTGTCGGTGGACAGCAGGAGCTTACCAAGAGCATGGGCGGAGCACAGCTCACCGCGCTCCGCCGCTTTCCTAAACCACGCTATAGCTTTCTCTGTGTCAGCGTCGACACCCAGCCCGTCACGGTACACCTTGCCCAGCTGATGGGCGGCGAGGGTGAACCCCTCCTTCCACAAATGTTCCAGCATTTCAATAGCAGGCAGCTTTTCGTCTATGTCGGTATCCTCGTCATAGAGGACTTCCTTTGCTTGGCGGTATCGCTCAAGAAGCTCGCGGAACCTGTTTGTGCCGAAGGCCGGAGGCGGCAGTGTTTCCGCTGCTTCTTCCTCCGCTGCTTCTTCCTCTATTGCTTCTTCCTCTGCGCCTTCCTCCGGAGCATCATCCGTGTCCTCGTCATAAGCGCCCTCGTCGTCCATACCCTCATCCTCAAATGTGACCTTGCGCTCGGAGAGCTTCAGCGTCTCACGGATCACCATGTTTCGCACAGGCTTGAACTCCTTCTGTTGGGACAGTGGTTTGCGCTCCGGCAGGTCGTCAGTGTAGGTGCGGACCACCTCGTCCTGCATATCCTGCCAGAGCGAGTACGTTGCCGCGACCCTCTCGTCCTTCGCCAGCTCGTCCACGATCTCGTCAACGACGCTCTTGACCCTCGGCGGGAGATAACCGTAGACTTTCTTGCCCTTGGTGGTCTTGAGCTTCTCGGCCAGCTCGCCGACGAGCTGTTCCAGCCGTTCGCTCACAGCAGAGCCGCTGTTCATGGATGTCACAAGCTTCGCCATTCGCTCCTGGGCCGACCTCTGGAGCGTGTTTCTGTACTCAGTCTTGCGCTCGTAGGTCTGCACCAGATCCTGCTCGAAGATGTGCGTGGCGAAGGCGGACTTGATGTCCCGGATACCCTCCTTCGTCAGGTAGCCCTCCTTGGGGTTCGCGGAGAATACCACCATGTGTATGTGGACGTGCTTCTCCTTCTCGTGGAGGGCGGCGTACCACCGCAGGTTCTCCGGCGCAATCTTGTACCCCTCCGCGATCTCCTGAGAGCAGGCATTGACCAGCGCCCGCCAGTTATCCACGTCGGTGTAGCCGAGACGTTCCGCGTCCTCGCGCCGCAGCGACACCACCGGCGTCCACACGATGCCGGGGTGATTCGCCACCTCCTCCACGGCCTTGCTGAGATTTTGCACCTTCCCGTCCTTGTCCCACAGCCCGTGGTCGCCATCACTGCGGACGCCGGGACGGTGGGAGACGTAGTCCAGGAAATTCTCACGCTCATCCATGGAGGTGACGAACTGTTCATTCGCCTGGTCGATGAACTCCGACGCGGTATCCTTGGTGGGGGCCGAGCGGTAGTCCTCATACTCCGCCAGGTCCTTCGCCTGGGGAAAGGTCTTGAGCAGACGCGAGATGTACTCGCGCTGCTTTTGGGTGGCAGGTTCATCCCTGTGCTCGGACTGGAGCAGTTCTACTCCCTTACGGGTAGCGATGTAGTTGGTGCGGTTTATGAGCTGGGTCTTATCCTCGCCGCCCTTGAGGTAGGGGGAGATAAAAATCAGCCGGGCCACTTGGTATCATCCTTCACGGGTATCCGTCTCTGCACATCCAGCGCGTGGTCGAAGCTCACCTGACCGCAGGTCTTCTTCACCTCGTCAACCGCGAACGCCCGCAGAGCCTTGCGGTCGATGTCGTCCACTCGGAAGTGGGCGGCGATAGTGTGGCAGGCCATGTTGAGCTCCACCGCCCACTTGAACAGCAGAGAGCGGAGCCGGTTATTGTTGTTCTCCAGGATGCCCTTGATGGTCGCCGCCAGCACGGGCCCCAGAAATTCTGAGGCGTCGTTTGCCTCCAAGTAGCCCATGTAGAACTTCAGAGACTTCTCGGTGAACTCGCTCCTGCTCTGGCAGTTGGCCGGCGACAGCATCTTATCCATCCGGCTGATGGTCCCCGGATGGAGCCAAATCGTTGTTTTCTTCTTTGTTTCGTCTTCCATGCGCAAACCTCCTCTCTGACGGCGGAAAAACCGCTGGAAACACGGGCTTTTCCGCCACTTCCGACTGCGGAAAAAGCGCGACCCGGTCAAAACCGACTGCGCCCTCCAAACCCGGAAAAGCCCCGCACTGCGGGGCTTTGTGGGCGAGCTGCCGTCGCGCACGACGGCGGCTCTTTATCTTGTCCAAAAATCGAACGGGGCCAAAAGCCTGAAAACGGGCTCTTGACCTCGCCCGACAGCGGCTCAAAAAGCCGCTCATTTTTTGAGTGGTGCGCCTGCCCCACGCGGATGGGGAAAACGGCACACGGGGCGAACAGCGCCGCGACAGGGCGGGTCACATGGACTGGCCCATCATGGTGGGACCGCCGCTTTGCTGTTGCCCGCTCATGGTCTGCTCTGGGTCGCGGCACTGGATCTGGATGCCCTCGCAGTCGTAGCCCACGGGCTTGAGGATACGTTCTTTGAGAACATAGAGCAGGGACTCTGTGTCGAACTTGGTTTCCATGTAGAGGCCCTCGTCTATCTTCACAGGCGAGTCCATGCCGTCCTTATCTCCGAGGAGCACCCTGTCCCGTCCGAAGACCTTGCCGGAGATGCTCATGAGCCTGTCGTGCATGGCAGGGTCGCTGTTGCAGTCGGCGAGGATAGCAGAGACGGCCTTCTTCCATGTCGCTGTCTCGACCGTCCTTCCGTCAGGGAAGCTCACCGAGAGAGGGCGCTTGCCCTTGAAGACAGAGGGGTGTATGTTCAGAGGGAGAGAGCGTCTCTCCGTCTGAGGCACCTGCCCGGAGAGCAGAGCGTCGATCCTCCTGTCTATCGTCTCGTGGAGCTGGGCGCGGAGTTCCTCGATGAGCTCCACGGGGAGTTCACTGTTTGTGCGTTCCATCCGTACCGCCTCACATCGTCTGCCCCATCATGGGAGAGGGAGCGTGCGTCTCGGCCACGGGCGTCAGCTCCTTGCCGCGCAGCTTCTCCGCGAAGATCTCCTGCCGCCGCTCCTGGCGCTGCTGTGTCTTGCGGTTGGCGGCGTAGGCGGCGACGGAGAGGTCGTGGAATTTGTACTCGCGCCAATCGCCGCTCTCGTCGAGGGTGGAGACCTTCTGATCGTCCACGTCCACCATGAACACACCCACCACACGGCCCGTGTTATCCGCACGCTCCGCGAGGGCAGACTTGAATTCGGTGACGTCACTCTCACTTACCCTGAAGAGCGTGGAGGCGAATGGCGAGCCCGTATCTCTACTCAGGTAGTTCCGGATGCACCCGGAGAGATGCAGGAGATCCATCCTATCCTCGCTGATGAGGAAGCAGTCCCGCCCATCCTCCGTCACCTTCAGAGCGGAGAACCGACGTCCGGCCTCACGCTCCCGTTCCATGCGCTCATCCTCGGCGCGTATCTCCCGGCGGATGTCCTCGCGGATCTGTTCGGGGAGCTGCTCTGTGAGCCCATTAAGCAACTCCTCCATCTTTTTCTGGAGGTCGTGGCCGGGCAGATGCTCCTCCAGAGCGTCTGCCCAGCGTTCGTCTATCCAGAGGGATATTTCTCTGCTTGACATTTTGTTTTCACCTTCCTGTTTCGTATTCTTTCTTACTGTGGACGCGGCCTCCGCTTCTCGCTCAGCCAGATACTCCGCACGCCATTCGTCCAGCGGTGTGCCGCATTGCTGGCAGTAGTCGCGCATCTTCGTGAGGAGCATCGCGCGCTCATCATCGGAGAGCCGGCATCTCATGGGGATGTCCACGCCGTCATAGCGGCAGAGGGTCAACTCCAGAACGCCCATCACCTCGCCGGTGTCCAGATCGTAGTCGGCGTACACGTTCAGCCAGCTGTCGCTTCTATCAAAGTGCGTTCCGAACAGCGCGTCCACATCACAGTTGATGCCGAGGTAGAAGTTGAGGTGGCTGTCCATCTCCTCAATACTGTCGCTGAGAATAAAATCTCTCTCGTTGATGGGCCGGCTGGCGTAGAGCGTAACGGGCAGCGCGGCGGTGAAGGCCCCTTCCTGAAGTGCCCGGTCAAATTTCTCTTGCCGCTCCTCGTAGGGTACGGACTCAGACGGCCCCGCGGACTGTGCGGCCTGGCAGACATCGTCGAGGTTGTACACTTTCCAGCCGCGGTCGGCGTCCAGCACGGACGCGACCGTGCCGACGAAATCTACCCGGTAGATCCCGGCCATCTCATCCGCCGCCTCCACATGGCTGATGACGAGCTGCTGGAATCTCTCCGCGTCGATCCGCTCGGCATCGCCGAAGATCACGCTGTCGGGGCTTCGCAGATGCTTTTCCACCGCGTCCGCCATATCGAGGAAGGTGAGGGGCCTATCTATGAGCAGATAGGTTTTCTCCCTCTCCCCCATGACGCACAGAGCGGAGGGACGTCCTTTCGCCTCATCCGCCATCCTTCTTCACCTCCTTCGCGGTCGTCACAGCCGTCGCGGGCTTTGGCGCGGGCTTGGGTTTGGGGCGGGAGGCGGGGGCGCCGCGGCTCTCGATGTACTCCCGCACTTCTTTGGG